>JAFUBE010000140.1 GCA_017460365.1 Eggerthellaceae bacterium | reverse complement strand
GGCAGTAAGTGGGGTAGTCGCGCGGCGGCGTCCCGGTTCGGGTCGGGCGGCAGGCGGGGTGGTCCGGCGGTGAGCGGGGCGGCACGAGAAAGGCCCGAGCGGAACCCGGGCCTTGATTGAAGCGTTGAAAACACGCTGACTAAATCTCCATCGAATTGATTTCATCGGTCTTCTTGCCGCGGGCGAGCGAGCACTTCACGACGAAGCCCGACAGTGCGATGAGCGCGATGGCGTTGGGAAGCACCATGAGTTGGTTGAACATGTCTTGCAACTCCCAGACGATGTCGTTTTGCAGCACCGTGCCGACGAACGTGAACACAGCTGCGATTAGCGCGAACACGATGACGGGCACTTTGGCGTTTCGCTTTCGGAACAGGTATTGCACGTTCAGCTTCGCAAACAAGTTCCACGAGAGGATGGTGGAGAACGCGAAGAACAGCAGGCAGATGCAGATGAAGATGGCTCCGCCGTTCTCGGTCATGAAAGCACCGAAGGCGATCTGGGCCATGTTGGTCTTCGAGATGCCGATGGCGCCTGCGAGCGCGGCCGGGTCTTTCATGTCGGCGTCGGTGAGCACTGCGGTACCGTCGGCGTCGACGAGCTCTCCAGCCGAATTGAGCGTGTAACCATCGACAATCGCATCGCCTTCGGCGGCCACGAATTCAGCAACCGTGTCGTAGCGGCCGGCGTTCTCGTACGCGGTGGCCAGCGGGCCGTCGCCGGTGTAGAGCACGCTGATCACGACGAGCGCGGTCATGGTGACCACGACGATTGTATCGATGAACACGCCGATCATCGCGACAACGCCTTGGTCGTGCGGGTCTTTCACGTCGGCGAGCGCGTGCGCGTGCGGCGTGGAGCCCATGCCAGCCTCGTTCGAGAACAAACCGCGCTTCGCGCCCTGGGTGATTGCCGCCCAAATGCCGAAGAACGCGCCGCCGAGGCCGGCAGAGGGGTTGAATGCACAGCTGAAGATCAGGCCGAACGCCTCTCCGAGGTGCGCACCGTTCATGATGAGCACCACGACGGAGCCGGCGATGTAGAGCACGGCCATGATGGGCACGAGCTTCTCGGTGACGGACGCCAGGCGATGCAGGTTGCCTATGAAGACGAACCCGGCGAACACAGCTATAAACAGACCGATGACCCAAGTCGGCATCCCGAATGCGTGGTTCATGGTCTCGCCGATCGAGTTCGACTGCACCATAGGGCCTATGAAGCCGAGCGCGATAACAACCGCAACAGCGAAGAAGCCTGCGAGGAAACGACCGCCGCCGCCTTTGAACGCGGTCGTGATGTAGTACGCCGGGCCGCCGTGCACGGTGCCGTCGGAGTCGACGACGCGCGTCTTCTGCGCGAGCGTGGCTTCAGCGTAGTTGGTCGCCATGCCGAGCAGCGCGATGATCCACATCCAGAAAATCGCACCCGGCCCGCCTATCAGGATGGCGCCGCACGCGCCCACGATGTTGCCCGTGCCGACCTGTGCGGCAACGGCGGTAGCCACCGCCTGGAACGAACTCATCGCGCCGCCGCGGTCGCCGCCGGAAAGCGAGAACTCGCCGAACATCTTCTTCCAACCCTCGCCGAAGCAGCGGAACTGAACGCCGCGCGTTCGTATGGTGAAGAACAGGCCCGTGCCGATGAGCAAGATGAGAAGAACGTAGTTCGAAAGGTACGAATTAATAGTCGAGACTACGTTTAGTACGGCTGCTTCCACGAAAATGACCTCCTACGTACGGTTTCCCCTTCCTGGAGAAGGTCGTAGGTGACTGCCGAAACAGCATGGCTTCGATATGCCGCCTCTGTCCTTTTGCCTGAGAGTTTCAGCGGACAAACCGCTTTGCACCTTCGGCACTCACTTAAGAGTTCTCCAGAGTTTTCTCCGCCTGCGGTCTGCGCACATCCCGCAGGTTTCATCGAAATAGCTTCCGCAATTATGAGCGAGGCAATCCGTAATTGCAAGCGCAATTTGGCGTGCGGTATTATGGTGAAACAGTTCGGAAACATCGAGGAAGGGGCAGTGATGGCAAACGAGGCCATGACGCTCGTTCTCATCCGCCACGGTGAGAGCGAATGGAACAAGAAGAACCTGTTCACCGGTTGGGCAGACGTCGATCTGTCAGATGCGGGTCGCGAAGAGGCGGCGGAAGGCGGCCGGGCGCTCAAGGAAGCCGGCTACGATTTCGACATCTGCTACACGAGCTACCTGAAGCGCGCTATCCACACGCTCAACATCGTGCTCGACGAGATGGACCGCGCGTGGCTGCCCGTCGTGAAGTCGTGGCGCCTGAACGAACGCCATTACGGTGCCCTGCAGGGGCTGAACAAGTCGGAAACCGCTGCGAAGTACGGCGAAGACCAGGTTCTCATCTGGCGCCGCAGCTTCGACACGCGCCCGCCTGCACTTGAAGAAGGCGACGAGCGCGATGCTCACCTGCTGCCTGCCTATCGCGACGTCGACCCCGCCTGCGTGCCCATGCACGAGTGCTTGAAAGACAACATCGCGCGCACGTGGCCGTATTTCGAAAGCGAGATCCTGCCCCAGATGAAGGCCGGGAAACGCGTGCTCATCGCCGCACATGGCAATTCGCTGCGCTCCCTCGTGAAGCAGTTCGACGGGCTTTCCGAAGACGAGATCGTGAAGCTGAACATTCCGACCGCCGTGCCGCTCGTCTACACGTTCGACGCTGACATGAACGTGATCGAAAAGAAGTACCTGGGCGATCCGGCCGTCATCGAGGCCAAGATCAACAAGGTGGCCAACCAGGGCAAAGCCAAGTAGCGCTCCATCATCCCAAGCGGAGAGCCCCGCTTTCTGCCATCCTGGCCGGAGGAGGGGGTAAATGGAGTGGGGAGGAAACGACCATGAAGAATCTGACAAGGCGCGCTTTTGTCGGACTCGGCGCATCTGCAGCCGTTGCCGTGACGCTTGCCGGCTGCTCGTCGGGCAGCAACGCTTCTTCGTCGAGAGCTTCAGCCTCAAGCTCGCGCTCCGTTTCGGCGAGTGCTGCGAGCGGCACCAAATCGAGCGGTTCCGAGCTGCGCTTCATGACGGGTGGCCAGTCGGGCACCTACTACAGCTTCGGACAGCTGCTCGCCCAACATGCCACGAATAATGCAGGCGTTGCCATCTCTGCGCTGACCAGCGATGGCTCGAAAGCCAACGTGGAATCGATCGAAGACGACTTGGCTGAGTTCGGCTTCTGCCAGTCCGACGTCATGGCGTACGCCTACAACGGCACGAACCTGTTCAAGGACATGCCGTTCGAATCGATAAGCACCGTTGCCGCGCTATACGACGAGCAGGTGCAGATCGTCACGTGCAACTCCCAGATCAAGACGGTCGCCGACCTGAAGGGAAAGCGCGTATCCATCGGGGCTCCGAATTCGGGCGTTTACTTCAACGCGATCGACATTCTCAGTGCTTACGACATAAGGGAAACCGACTTCACCCCGACGTACCAGAGCTTCGGCGATTCGGCAGACTCTCTGAAAAACGAGCAGATTGACGCCGCGTTCATTGTCGCGGGTGCGCCAACCGCGGCCATCACCGACCTTTCCACGTCGAAGACGGCCTACCTCGTCGCGCTCGACGACGAACACGTTTCCAAGCTGTTGCAGTCTACTCCGTACTACACAAAGGCCACGATCAAAGCCGGCACGTATCCGGGCCAGACCGAAGACATCACCACGGTTGCCGTGAGTGCCGTCATCCTGGCTTCGAAGAAGGCTTCCAACGATGACGTGTATGCGTTCGTGAAAGACATTTTCGACAGCGCCGCCGATGCGACGACCGCCGCGAGGCATGCCAAGTACGAAGAGCTTTCGGTTGAAAAGGGTGCCTCTATCACCTCGGTTCCATATCACCCAGGTGCCGCGAAGTTTTTCGAAGAGAAGGGCATCAAGGTCGAAACGAAGTAGGCGGCCGCATCGATTCAGGCTATGGCGTAAAGATGGAATGGAGTTGTGTTTTGGGCATGCTCAAAAGCAGTACGACATCGCGGAACGTCGTGTGCCACTTCACGCCAGCGCCGAACCTGAGCGCGGAAGTGACAGATCGTGTCTGACGGGAAGTGTCACACGACAACAAGAGAGCGCATATCAGCTCGCATCATAATCGCCTGTACGCTTGTGTTTGCTATCTGCAGCTTTAGTGCGTGTTCACAGGCGAGCCCCACGGTGTCGCGCGAGAGTTCGCGTATAGTGCTCGATGCTTCCACGGACGCAGACCTGTCGACCGAAGCCGAGCAACGCGCCTATCGTGAAGCGCACAAGGGCCGTCCCAAGGTTTACCCGTATGTCGCCACCTGTGCAGGTATAACGCTTTCATGCCCGATTGCGCCTGCAGACCTCACCGGCGTCTTGTTTCACCAAGCGTCATACGGGTATGCGCTGCCGCTGGAGACGCAGCTGCCCGCAGCGAACATCGAGGTGATCGGGCGCGACAACCCCGCTTTCGTCGACCACGAGCAGTTCGAAGGTGCGTGGCTCAATGCCGAGGCGATGCATGTTTGGCGCACGACCGATGCCACCGAAATGGACACGTCGATCGACATAGGAGCTCCCGCCGGCACGACGCTTCGCTCGCCCGTGACCGGCGACGTCGTGCTTGTGAAAGACTACCTGCTCTACAACGAGGTTCCTGACGTCGAAATACACATTCAGCCCGAAGGACGGCCCGACCT
>JAFUBE010000139.1 GCA_017460365.1 Eggerthellaceae bacterium | reverse complement strand
CCCCCGTTCCGTAGGGGCGATCTCCTGATCGCCCGCTCTAGCGGGGCAAACGGGCGATCAGGAGATCGCCCCTACGGGGGTTTCCGTTGCTGCGGGGCGAACGGCTTCCGTTACAACCCCTCCGAGCATATCAGCGCTTAAAACCGAATGACTGTATTCTGTTTTCGATTTACGGCGCACGTCCCAAAAGCGCGTAAAATAGCGTCTGAGCAAGCCGTGACGGTTCAATTCGAGATCGGGGAAAGAAATGGCAGAAATCAGCAGGAGGAAGTTCGTAGCAGCAGCGGCGGGAGCTTTGGCGGTCGCCACGTTGCCCGGATGCGCGGCGGGAAGCTCAAGCGCAAGCGCGGCATCGGGAAGCGCGAGCGCGACTTCGGCGTCTTCGTCCGCATCATCGTCGGCCGCTGCCACAGGCACCGGCGACGGCCTTCACGCGAGCACCCAGCCCGAGAAGGCGTCCCCCGACTGGCTGTCCGCGCTCGACGCCGCGAAGAACCAGAATACCAAGCAGCTCTTCGTCGTGGCCGGCCTTGCCATGGACAAGACGTCGGCGAGCGTGTCGATGCACGAGCGGGCTGCAGACGGCACGTGGCGGCAGATCCTGTCGACACCTGGTCTCATCGGCAAACTCGGCATGTGCGCGGACGCCGATCACAAGGAGGGCGTTTCGCAGACCCCCATCGGCACGTACGGCTTCAACAAGGCCTTCGGTATCGCGGACGACCCAGGCTGCGCTCTTCCCTACACCAAGGTGACCGAGGACACCTACTGGTCGGGCGACCAGCGTCCGGGCATGCACTACAACGAGATGGTCGACATCAAGGACTACCCCGACCTGAACAAAGAGGACAGCGAGCACATCTTCGACTACGAGTACGAGTACCAATATTGCCTCAACATCAGCTTCAACGACAACGCCACGCCCGACAAAGGCTCGGCCATTTTCCTGCACTGCTTGGGAACCGTGAAGCCCTACACCGGGGGTTGCGTGGCCGTGCCCGAGAACAAGATGAAGCAGATCATGCAGCGCGTCGACCCCGACTGCGTGGTGGTCATCGACACCGTCGACGCACTGGGCGTAACGTTCTAGGAAAAGGGGCGCCGCTTCGCGCCCCGCCGCTGCAAGACGAACCGCTCTGGCTGCGGCTTCGAAGCGTCTACTCCTGCGGCCGCTTGGCCATGATGGCCTTCATGGGGTGCGCCAACCCGACGACGGCGCACGCAAGCGCGATGGCGATGAGAACGGGGAAGACGGCGTCGTTACCCATGGAGGGAATGGCGCTCATCGATGCGGCGAACAGATACGGCCCGATGAACGGCCCCAGGTTCATCATCGACGTCATGATGCCGCTGACGAAGGGAATCCGGCTTTTCGGTGCAATGTTGCCCGTTGCGTTCTGCGCGGCCGTGAAGAACGCCGAGCCGCCGAAACCGAGCAGGAACACGCCGCATGCGTACACGATGGGGCTTTGCGCCACGAGGCACGGAACGATGCCGACCGCGGTCACGAGCGCCATGACGCCGAACAGGCGCGTCTTGAAGATCTTGACCAGGTAGGGAAACGCGAGCCCGCACAGAATCGTGCCGATGCCGCAGCAGTTGATCACGAGCGCCGCCTCGCCAGGACCGGCCAGGCCGCGCACGTCGAGCACCGTGGAGGTGACCACCTGCACGGTAACGACGCAGGTCCAGCACGCGAGCGCGAACAGGGCGTAGCCCCATATCGCGCCCGGCACCTTCTCTTTCGGCCCCGACGTCGTCAGCCGCGGCTCGTCTTTCTCCTTCGCGAGCACCACGTACTTGGCCTCCGGGAGCCAAATGAGCGCCAGTAAAAACGGCACGATGCCTATGAGGTACGCCAAGAACGAATAGTTCCACCCGATCTCGGTCAGGTAGCCCGCCACCGTGGTGTATATGAGGTTGAACACGAACTGAATAGTGATGCCCAAGCCCAAAAGGCGGCTGCGCTTCTCGCCTTCGAAGAACGCGATGATGGTCGCGTTGCCCACGGGGAACATCACGCCGAGCCCGATGCCCACTATCACGCGCGACACGATGACGTACGTGTAGTCGGTGATGTCGGGCATGAGGAACGGGAACGCCCCGCCGAGCGACATCACCAAAATGCCTACGAGCGCGGCTGGCTTGAACCCGATCTTGTGCAGCACGCCGCCCACGATCATGGTGACCGGCACCGATACGACGCCCGTTATGCTGTTGGCGAACATGATCGTGGTTATATCGGTGTCGGCGAAGTGATGGGAGAACGCGGCGATCGACGGCGTGAGGATCGCGAACTCGCTCATGCAGCAGAACAACGCCAGAATGCCCACGATGTTCAGCGTGCTCAGTTCCCTGTCTATGCCAAATCGCCCTTCCATGTTCTCCCCCTCTTAGAACGAGCTTATCAGCAGCGCTTCGAGCCGCCGGCCTGCGGCATTAGGCTCCACAGGCCGGCGGCTCGCAGTTACAACCCTATTCGCCGTTTACCGCCCAGAGCACCTGCTTGGGCTTGGCGGCCAGCTTCGGCGCCAGCTCTTCGATGGTGCCGAACTCCATGCACGCGCCCAGGCAGTTGTGCACGCACACGGGCTTGCGGCCGCGGGCCACGCGCGAGGCGCAACCGTCGCACAGGTCGGTGGGCACCGGAACCTTGTTCCAGTTGAAGTTGTGCCCCTGGTCGTTGTCGTCGCACTTCTGCCACGGGCCGTCCTCGTACAGGCGGATGCCCCACTTGCCCACGCCGAATCCGTGCTCTTCCTTGCAGGCCACCTCGCAGGAGTGGCAGCCGGTGCAGTATTGGTAGTCGATGAGAAGTCCGTACTTAGGCATGATTTCCCCCTCTATTTCACGACGACGGAATTCGTATGGGCCTCGTTCAGCCCGAACTCGTCGTAGAAAGCTTCGATGTCCACATCCAGGTTCTCAGCGATTGGCACCACGTTGCAGCAGTTGCTCTTGTATGGCGCGCCCAAGCCGAGTTCGTTGTTGTGGTGCGTCGGCACCAGGTCGTTGCAGTTGCTCTGGAACACGCCGAACAGGCTGGGCTCGCTGCCGTCCTGCTCGGGGAACCACCAACCGTGCTCTGCCTCCACATGGCCCGTGCGCACCTTGTAGGAATACTTGGCCTTGAACTTCGCCGAGCCGTACTGGTTCTCGATGCGCACCCACTGGCCATCGGTCACGCCGATGCGCTTGGCGTCTTCGGGGTTAATCTCGAGCCGCGGATTCGAATCGATCTCGCGCAGGATGGCGACCTCGCGGTGCTCGGAATGGAACGAGGTAAAGCGGCGCGCGCCGGTCGACAGGATGAACGGGTACTTCTCGATGATCTCCTCGTGCGGCAGGTCGCGCTCGTGCCACTTCGCGCGGTCGGCCTCGGGAATGGTCGGGCTCTTGGGGATCTCGTCCATGAGCTCCATCGCGCGGGCGTCGGGAACGCGCGGGCTCTGGTCGGGCTCGTAGTAGTACGGCAGCGGGTCCATGCCGGCCATGCTGTACTGCGACGACCACAGCTCCACGCGCCCGGTGGAGGTGAGGAAGCCGGGCTGTCCGTCGGGGCGCAGCTTGCCGATCTCGTACTTGCGGTAGTAAACCTTGCGCTTGAACTTCACGAGCTCGCGCACCTCGTTGAAGTCGTGGCGACCCTCCAGGCGGTTCTTGTTCAGGTAGTCGTGGTAGTCGGGGTACTTGTTGTACGCGAAGCACGCCTTCTCATCGTCGGGGAACATCTCGGCCATCTTCTTGGCCAACAGCGTGTAGATCTCCAGGTCGCACTTCGTCTCGCCCACGTTGATGGCCTTGTTGCCGCAGCCGGTGGTGATGGAAGCGGCGCCGTAGTGCGTGCGGTTCACGCCGTCGTGCTCGACCACGGTGCTGATGGGCAAAAACACGTCGCAGCAGCACTGGATGGTCGGGGTGATCATGACATCGGTGCCGAACGCGAAGCCGTCCTCGGCGCCGTAGCTGCGCACGAGCGCATCATGCCAGCGGCTCGGCTCGGCCGAGTTCGTCGGCGCGAGCAGGTTGGTGTTGGCGATCCAGCCGAAGCGCACCGGATAGGGGTCGTCGGTTTCCATGGTGTCGAGCAGGCAGTCGGCCTGGCAACCGGTGATCTGGTTGCAGTACAGCGGGAACTTGTCCATGCCGATTCACTCGGCGCGTTCCTCGTCGGTCATCTGGTACCAGCCCTCGGTGATGAACGCGCGCGTATCGGTGTTGTGGCCCGCCTGTCCCTCGGCCGCCTCGGCCGTGAGGTCCTCGGGCATCGAGAGATCGGCGATGATGTTGCCGCCCGGCACGTCGAGGTTGCCGCACATGCAGATCATCGCGAGCACGCAGTGGCCCGCCTGCATGCCGTTGGTGTTCTGGTCGAACGCCAGGCCCCAGGCGATGGTCGCGGGGCTGGCCGCCGCGTAGCTGCGCGCGAACGTGTAGATGTCCTCGACGGGCACCTCGCAGATCTCCGCCGCCTTCTCCGGGCTCATGGCGCACACGCGCTCCTTGAACTCGTCGAAGCCGTAGGTCCACCGGTCCACCCAGTCGGCGTCGTACAGGCCCTCGGAGATGATGATGTTGCAACACGCCATGGCGAGCGCCGCATCGGTGCCGTTACGGATGCGCAGGTGCAGCTCGGCGCGGGTGGCAAGCCAGTTCACGCGCGGGTCGACGGAATACAGCTTCGCGCCGCGCTTCATGAGGTCGATCACGCTGTGGCCGAAGAAGCCGTCGGGGTTCGACTCGAGCGGCGCCTTGCCCCACAGCACCATGAGCTCGGGCACTTGGTATTCGGGATCGTCGTAGCCGCCTTCGAGGCCGCCGGCGTAGTCGAGCTCGGGGTACAGCGCGCCGAGCACCATCTGCGAGCTCATCAGGCGCGGCTGGTAGCACGCGTAGCCCGACTGCGTGTAGGCCAGGTTCGGCGTACGGAAGATGGACAGCTGGAAGTCCTGCGACAACATGCCGTCGCGCCCGGTGCCCACGTGGATGGCCATGGTCTTGCGGCCGTACTTGGCCGTGATCTCGGCCCATTTGGTCATGATGGTGTCGATCGCCTCGTCCCAGCTGATGCGCTCCCAGGCGTCGGCCTGGCCGAGCTTGTCGTGGTCGCGCTTCATCGGGTACACCACGCGATGCGGGTTGTACACGTAGTCCTTCAGCGCGATGCATCTGGGGCACAGGCGCCCGTGGGTGATCGGGTCGTTCTCGTCGCCTTCGATGTGGTCGAGCTTGCCATCCTTGTCCACGTACACCTTGATGCCGCAGCCCACCGGATGGCACCCCGGAGGCGACCACACGGACGAACGGTACACGGTGAAGTCCCCGTCCTCGAACTTCCACGGCTTCCCGAGGTCGTTTTTGAACTCCATAATCTCGATTCCTTTCCTCTCTCGATTTCCCTCTCGTTAACCGGCGCCACTCGTCTGCACCGGGTGATACCTTGATTGCCTAGCCCCTCCGGGCCGAAAGCCCAACCCCCGGCCCGGCGCCCTACGGGATCGGCCTACGCTTCGAGCGCCTTCTTGTCGCGTGAGCGCAGGATGAACAGCAGCGCGACCGAGCCCAGGAAGAGCACCACGCCCGCAGCTGCCAGAATTCCCGTGGCAGCGCCCCAACCGCTGGCCACGATGGCGCCCACGACGCCGAACAGGATGCCGCCAACGCACTGGCCCAGGCTCATGAGCGTGGAGGACACGCTGGCCAGGTCGGGGCGCGGGGCGATTTCGGCCACCATGGTGAAGAAGATGGCCGGCACGATGCCGTTGGAAAGGCCGAACACGACGAGCCATGGCGTGAGCATGGCGCCGTTCACGGTGTAAGCCAAGGCGAAGCTGCCGCCGAGCACGAGCGCGCTCACCGCCAAGATGACGAGGCGCCCCGAGTTCGATGTGACCTTGTTCATGACGAAGCCGATGCCCACGCCGCCGATGACGACTGCGATGTTGGCGATGTTCAGCATGCCGTTGGCGGCAGCTTGGTCCATGTTCATGGTCTGCACCATGTAGAGCGTCTCGAAGTTCATGACGCACGCCGTGCCCAGCGAGAACGCCGCGAACGCGATCATCGCGACCCAACAGCTCAAGCTCTTGAAGCCCTCGGACACCTTCGGCTTGGGGGCGTTGGGGTCGGTTTCCTCGGCCAGGTAGGAATGCTCGGGGTTGCGCACGGCGATGATCCAGATGACCACGACTGCCACGAGCAGGGCAACCACGAACCAGAACACGTTATGGTAGCTGGAAGGATCGGCCGCGTTGAAGAAGAAGCCCGAGGTACCCATGATGAACATGGATCCCAGCGGCACCCACACGCTGAAGATGCCCATGGGAACGCCGCGCTTGTTAGGCGAGAACCATTCGCTGAACAGCACGGGGATCACCGTGCCGATGCAGGCATAGCCCACGCCCTCGATGAGGCGGCCCACCATGAGCAAATCGTACGTCGGCGCAAACGCGCTGATGACCGCGCCGACGAGCGCACAAGCCAGCACCATGAGCGTGGAGTTCTTCGAGCCGAACTTCATGATGATCGTGGCCGCGAAGAACGCCAGCACGAAGCCGACGTAACCGTTCAACGACATCAGAAAGCTCAGCTGCGACGTGTCGATGCCGAGCGCCGGCAACACCAGCGATGCCGTCGCCGGCAGCTTGTTGTTGTTGACCGAGATCAGGATGGAGGCGATGATCGCGATAATCGCGACGACCCACGCCCTGCCGGTCTGGTTGATTTCGGCCTTCTTGGCCTCTGTGCTCATATCTCCCCCTCAACTCGCGTGTTTCACGTTCGGCCGATGTCGGCCTGGCTTCGAGTCTACGCACGCGAAAGCAGCAGGCGAACGAGAGGTTTAAGCCACAATCCAGCGTATGTGCAGCCCACGAGACAACCCGGCACGAAGTGTCGCTCGAATGCGACAGATACCCCGATATGTCACATGGCCGCCCGCGTGTTGCTTGAGGCTGTAACGGCCCTAGCACCGCATTACATTCGTGCGCATCGCGCGATTCCCGCCACCCCCGACTGAAAAATGGCGGAAATCGCGCCATACGCATGCGAATCATGGTGTCGAGAGCGCCGTAAGCAGCGGAATTCGCATGCACATCGCGCATTTCTTACCACGACACGCTGAGGAATAGCAGAAATAGCGCCATGCGCATGACTTGCGGGGAGCGCGCAGAGACGGCGGCCCCAATCGAACCCGCTGACCTTTCCCGACGTCAATCCTGCGCGGGGCGGGCGATGCCGGCGGGCTTCGGGAGCGGCTTTCCGCACAGCTCGCAGGTTTCCGAATGGGAATCGTTCTGATGGCGGCAGAAGATACACCATCCGGGCGGGTTCAGCGCGCCGCCGCCGGCCGAAGACGGGCCGCATTTCCCGCAATGACAGCAATACATACACCGCGCCATGCGACCCCCTTCCCTATCTTCCCCATCTTCCGCACCTGAACGCTTTGCCTTGAAAGCATAGCCTGACGTCGAGACGCTCAAGACACATCGGCGAAACTGTCTCGCATCGTTATCGCTGCGGGCAATCTGTAACAAGTATCATGTATTCGATAGCTTTGCGAACATGAGGGGGTAAGCATGGCTATGAACGACCTGCTCGTACCCGAGCCCAAGAGACTCGAAATCTTCTCGAACGCCGACATCAAGATGTCGGTGGTTGACGCAATGGACGAGCTCATGCGCGAGAAACCCATCGACCGGCTTTCGGTTGCGAGCATCTGCGAGAACGCCGGCATATCGCGAGCGACCTTCTACCGGTACTTCACGGACAAGTTCAGCGTAGTCCAGTGGCTGCTCAAGTACGTAATGGCGCAAGGAGCCAACGAGATAGGCCGCACGCTTACGTTCTACGACGGTTACTACACTTCCGAAGTGCTGATTCTCGAACGCTATTACGATTTCTTCGCCAACTCTGCGAAATCGAACGACTACAACTCGCTCGACCAGTTCTCTCCCCGCTTGCGCAAAGAGGTGTTCGAGCGCACCATAACCAAGCATTACAAGTTGGAATACACCGAGCACATGCGTTTTATGGTGAACGCGACCGTCGAGATGGAAACGAGCCTGTTTCCCATGTGGCATTACGGGGAGATAGACTGCACCATCGAGGAAGCCTGCCAATGGATGGTCGAATGCGTACCCCGAGAGCTGTTCAACCTGTTGAACGAGCCGATCAATCCGATTCGAAACCCGCACACGCACTTGCAGAACCGCCTGTAGGATACCGCTATGGCGAACGAGACCAAAATCGCCATACTCGAAGCGATGTGCCGGCTGTGCGAATCGCGCCCCTTCTCGCGGCTGAGCGTGGTCGACATCGCGCGCGAGGCGGGAATTGGTCGGTCGGGGTTCTACTACCATTTCACCGATCGCAACGACGCCGTCCAGTGGCTCTCGCGTTCGGCTTTCGCGCGCGGCATCGACCAGATCGGCAGAACGCTTTCCTGGTTCGACGGCCATTACGCGACAACGCGCATCCTGTACCCGTTCAAGCCGCTCATCGTGGCCGCCGCGCAAGACGCAGGCTACAGCGGGGCCGAGCACTCGTACTTGCGGCATAGGAGGGCGAATCTCTGCGAAACGCTCGGCATGCGCGGATGCGAGATCACCGACGAGTTGCTATTCGACATAGAGGCGCTCGCGGCAAGCGAGCAACACATGACCAACGCCTACATACGCGGCGAGCTGGGCGACATGCCACCGCGAAAGTTTTGCGAACTGCTCGTCGGCATAGTGCCGCACGCTCTGCTGCAGGCGACCAAGCCCTAACCCCGACAGGCTGCCCCGGTTCGGGCCCGGCGGGGGAGACTGTATAAAAACTAACTGATGAAAATGGCGTGCTTGATATATAAGCAATAAGGTATGAAATACCAGTTAAATAGTAAAATCATGGTATAATACAGCCATCGGAACGCACCGGCGGAGGGACTCCCGATGGCATACGTCCAGGGCTGCGACCGCAGCCAGCTCCTGTTCACCTCGCTCGACATGATGGTGGCTCCGGACTCCCCGGCGCGCGTCATCGACCGCTTCGTCGACGGCCTCGACCTCGACGGGCTCGGCTTCGAGGTCGCGGGCAAGGCGCTCGAGGGCAGGCCCGCGTACGACCCGAAGGCCCTGCTCAAGCTCCTCCTGTGGGGCTACTGCGGCAACGCCCGCTCCTCGCGCAAGCTCATGCGGGCCTGCTCGGTGAACCTCGAGGCGATGTGGCTGGTGGAGGGCGTCGAGCCCGACTACCACACGATATCGAACTTCCGCCGCGACAACGCCGCCTGCGTCAAGGCGGTGTTCCGCGAGTTCAACGCCCGCGTGCTGGCCGTCCTGGGGACGGGCTTCGTCTCCGTCGACGGCACGAAGGTCCGGGCATCCAACTCCAAGGACCGCAACTTCACCGCCTCCAAGCTCGACGACCGGATCGCCCGGCTCAACGGCCGCGCCGAGGAGTGCCTGCGCCAGATGGAGCTGGCGGACGCCGGGGAGGAGCCGCCGGCCGGGTCGCTGACCAGGGACGAGCTCGAGTCCAAGCTCGCCGAGGCGCGCGAGCGCGTCGAGCTGTACGAGGGCTACCGGAAGGCCATGGAGGACGGGGGCCTGAGCCAGCTGTCGCTTACCGACGCCGACGCCAAGCTCATGAAGAGCAGGAACGGCTTCCAGGTCGCCTACAACGTGCAGGCGGCCGTTGACTCGGAGACCCACATGCTCGTGAACTACGCGGCGACCGACCGCCCCACCGACCACGGCCTGCTCGCGCCGACCGCCGCGCCGCTGAAGGCCGGCGGCGGGGTCGTCGAGGCCGTGGCCGACAAGGGCTACATCCAGGACGAGGACATGGTCGCGTGCCTCGAGGCCGGCGTGCTCCCGAGCGTCATCCCGCCCGACGGCGTCGACGCCTACGAGATCGACGTCGGCTACGCCGAGGCCCCCGGCGCCGACCCCGCGAGCACCGAGCCCGCCGACCTGGCCGCGTGCATCCACGCCGGCGTCGTGCCGGACGCCTATGCGGGCGCGCTGGAGATCGGCGGGCCGCACGACAAGAAGGTGTTCGTGGCGGACGCCGCGCCGGGGGCGCCCGAGTCGCCCTACGGCACCGAGGAGGAGATGAGGGCCCGCGCGGCCGAGGGCTACTTCGTGCGCGACCCCGAGCGCAACGCCGTGTGGTGCCCGGCCGGCGAGCGGCTGCGCCAGAAGAGCGTCAAGAGGAACGGCGACGTCCGCTACGCGAACAAGACCGCCTGCGCCCGCTGCGGGCTGCGCGACAGGTGCGGGCCGCAGAAGTGCGGCTGGAAGGAGGTCGACTTCGGCAAGGACGTCCTCGAGAAGCCGATCCGGGGGTTCGGCGCGAAGGCCGCCCCGGGAAGCCGCGCCGCGAGGGGCCATTACGAGACCAGGAGGGTCGTCACCCTCAGGCTCGCGCCCGACAAGGAGAAGTGCGCGCAGCGCATGTGCCTGTCCGAGCACCCGTTCGGCACCATCAAGCGAGCCATGGGCGCGGACCACTTCCTCCTGCGCGGCCTGGAGAAGGTGGACGCGGAGTTCGGGCTGCTGGCGATCGGGTACAACCTGGCCAGGGCAATCGGGATACTGGGGTTCGACGGACTGATGGGGGCGGTGGCTTAGGGATGGGGCGGGGAAAGGGCTTGCCCAGATGGGGATCGGCTCCGCGGCGGTCGCCCGCCGGTCGCGCCATCCGAGCTGCTCGAAAAATTCCACCTGGTATTTGAAAGGGCCGTTCAATCCAGTTTTTACACAGTCTGGGGGGCGGGGAGCGGAGGTCTCCCGCGGCGTTAGGCGGTTTCGCGCAGTTGGTAGGCGGCGTCTTAGTCGATCAGCTGCAGCAGGATGCGGCCGAACGCGAGGTCGAACTGGGTTCCCAGGCCCTGCTCGACCTGCTCGCGCACCGCTTCTTGGGGCATGGTGTCGCGGTAGCTGCGCTTCGACGTCATCGCATCGTAGGCGTCGGCCACCGCAATCACGCGCGCGACTTCGGGAATCTCGTCGCCCGCCAAACCATCGGGATAGCCGGCGCCGTCGTAGTGCTCGTGATGGTAGCGCGCGCCTTCGCGCAGGTATGGCGACCCGGCGATGCTCGACAGAATGCGGTCGCCGCGCACGGGATGCGTCTTTACGATCTCGCTTTCCTCGTCCGTCAACCGCCCGGCTTTGGTGATAATGGCCCCCGGAATGCCGATCTTGCCCACATCGTGCAGCAGCCCGGCGTAATACACCTCGTCGCACGCCCCCGCATCCATGCCGGCGCGTTCGGCGATCAGCCGGGCGTAGGCCGCCACGCGAGCGGAATGGCCGCGCGTGTACGCATCCTTCTCGTCGATGGCGCTCGCAAGGGCGCTTGCCGTCTGCTCGAACATCCGGCGCGCCTCGCGTTCGCGCGCCTGCGTTGCCTCGATTTCCCGCTGGTGAGCGCGTTGCGCCTGGTTGTTCAAGTCGATGTAGTCGAACGAGAACAGCAGGATGCCGAAAAACGCAACGCTCATGTTGTTGAGCGAGATCCAAGGCGTGAACGCCTGGAAAACCGAAGCGCAAATCGGCCCGATAACGAAGAACAGAAGCGAAACCCTGACGATCGGCCGCATTTTCCCAAAGTTCTGGAAAACGACTGAGAGCAGCAGCACGTAGACCAGGCTCGGGAAGATGTAGCAGATGATGAACCCGGGCGCGCGTTCGTAGTGGTTGAACTCGTCGAACGTGTAATACAAGCCCGTGAACTGGGATATCAGAAGGAAGACCGCCCCCACCACCAGCAGGACGGCGCATGCCCGCAGCCGCTTCGGCGGCGCCTCGTACCACCCTTCGCGGATGCAGACGTCCGACAGGTACACGGTGAACGAATAGGTGATGACCAGCGCGAAGAAGTAAACCTCGAAGTTGCAGATGCGCATCACCCAGTACCCGACCGCGCTCGTGTCGCCGTTGTGCAGGTACACGAGCCGGTCGGCGAAAAGCAGGGCAGCAGAGCTGATCTCGAGCAGCAAAAGCGCACGCTTCCGCTGCGGCGCAAGCGTCTTCGAAATCGCGAGAAGATAGGCGAGCGCAACGCAAACACTCCCCAGCATCAGCATGATGTCGAGCTGAAAATGCCTGGTGAGGTCGAGCATTGCGGTCCCTTAAGGTGTGGCGCTTCCCATCAGACACGTTCTGCCACGCTAGCGCGGGTGTGACGGAACGTGTCTGGCGGGAAGCACCACGCTCGATCGACGCGATTACACGTAGCGCACGGCGGTGCCGTAGGCGAGCATCTCCTGGGTGCCCTCCATGACCGACGAGCTCGCATAGCGCGCGCAGATGATGGCGTTGGCGCCGAGCTGCTGGGCTTCGGCGATCATGCGCTG
>JAFUBE010000138.1 GCA_017460365.1 Eggerthellaceae bacterium | reverse complement strand
GGCATCCCCGGGAATCGTTCTTCGTCGCAACGAAATGCATCGCCTGGGCGCACAGCAACGGCCTCGAAGACTTAAGAAAACAGCTGAAGGAGTCTCTGGACACTCTCGGCGTGGACTATATCGACGTGTACCTAATGCATAACTTAGGGGGAAATCGCACGGCGGCTTTCGCCAAATACGAAGCGTGGGAGTTCATGAAGGAGGTGAAGAGGCTCGGCCTCGTGCGCTACATTGGCTTCTCGGCCCATTGCACGCCCGAGGAGCTCGAACAATTCATTCGCGCTTATCCGGAGGCGGCTCTCGTGCAGCTGCAAATCAATTATCTCGACTGGGAGAACCCTTCGTTCCGTGAACGAGAGTGCGTCGAAATTGCCGTGAAACACGGTCTTCCCATCGTGGCCATGGAGCCAGTTCGGCTTCGTTGTGCGCCTTATTGGCGGCAAGGCCTTGTCCAGCGAATGCATGCGGTGCGGCGCTTGTGGAGAGGTTTGCCCCCAGGGTATAGACATTGGGGCGTGGGTTTTTCGTGTCAGGCGAATTGCCCGGGGGCGAACGAGCAGAAGCCGGCTTCCTCAAACGGTGCGAATGCGGCAAGGATGGGGGAGGCAAGCTGCTCGATGTCGCGTTCGTCGAGTTCGGAGCGATCGTAGACGAACCCGATTTCCACCTCGTAGGCGTCTTCGATCGTCACGAAACGATAGTCCGGGTCGCTTGCGGCATCTAAGAACGGCGGTGTGAGCATGACGCTTGCACCGTCGCGGATTACCTGAAGGCGGGTGGCCAGATCGGCGATGGCCGACGAGATATGCTCGGCACCTACGTATTTGCTCAGCGCGTTAAACTGCTCGCTGCTCGAAGATACAACAGGGTATTCCAGCAGGTCTGCTCGGCCGATGCACTCATGGGAAGCGAGCGGGTGGTTGGAAGACACGAGCGCGCCGTCACGATAGGCAAGCAGCGGAGCGTAATCGTAGCCGTTCAGTGATGCTTTCAGAAGCGCCGCCTCGTTTTGCTCTTTCAGGGGACTGAACAAAATGGGCACGCCGCAAAGCGCGCGGCCTTCGTAGAACGAACCCGCCTTGCCGCTCAAAGTGGCAAATATTTCGGCTGTCGACAGTTGCGAATACGAAGCCGTGCGATCGATGGCTTCGATGCCTTCCCGCAGCGGCGCCATCATGCCGCAGAGAAATACGAACGAACTGCACATGACGGCAAGCGGAGCTTTCGCGTTCCCGGCGGTCATGTCCTGCGCCATCTTCGTAAGCTTGCGCGCCGCGTCGATGGTCGTGCGTACCTGGTCGAGCAGGCGCGCTCCTTCCGATGTGAGGCGCACGCTGTTGGCGTCGCGTTCGAACAGCTTCACGCCGAGTTCCGTTTCGAGCGAGCGAATGCACTTGCTCAGGCCCTGTGGGCTTATATTGTGTTTGTTGGCCGATGCCTTGATGGAGCCCAAACGCGCTGCATCGGAAAAATATTCGAGCCATTCCAAGCGCACGTGCCCTCTACTTCCCCCTCATACGTCATGAAGCGATTCGTGTGTCGTTTTGCTCGTCTTCTTCTGGCAGTGTAGCACCTTTGCGCTGAAGCCTCGACAGCCAAACGTCACGTTTCGCTTATGCCAAATGACCCGCTCGTGTTCATGCGGTGTTGCATCCCCTATCGTGGACGTAGAGACGAGAGGAGAATGCGATGCTCGACGAGACTTGCACGAGGGTGCCCCACGAAAAACCCTTCCGCTACCAAGAGGGCGAATACTCGGTGACGCGTGGAAGCGCCTGGTCGGGGCCAGGGTGCCACGACGGTTGCGGCGTGCTCATGTACACCGACAAAGAGGGCAAGCTGGTGCGCGTGGAAGGCGATCCGGACAACCCATACAACCAAGGTCGCCTGTGCTGCCGCTGCCTGGCGCTGACCGAAGCCATCTACGACGAGGGGCGCCTGCGCTTCCCCATGAAGCGCGATCCCAAGTTCCGCGGGCAGGCTGACAAGTGGGAGCGCATCACGTGGGATGAGGCGTACGACACCATCGAGCGGGAGTTCAAACGCTTCCGCGACGAGTACGGCGCCGAGTCGGTGAGCTTCTGGAAGGGCACGGGGCGCGACGTCGCCACGTGGATCAGCCGCTTGGCCTGGTCGTTCGGCAGCCCCAACCTGACGAGCGGGATCAACGGCATCGCCTGCTACCTGCCCCGCGTGTTCGGCTGCATCAGCACCTGCGGCAACTTCTACGTAGGCGACTACTCGCAGCAGTTCGCCGATCGCTACGACAACCCAGCCTGGAAGCGGCCCGACCTCATCGTCGTGTGGGGCAACAACCCCGTGGAGTCGAACTCCGACGGCTTGTACGGCCCGTGGGTGACCGACTGCATGCACCTGGGCTCGAAGCTCATGGTCATCGATCCGCGCTACACGTGGCTTGCCGACCGCGCCGAGTACCACCTGCAAATTCGCCCAGGCACCGACGCGGCACTCGCGATGGCCTTCATCAATGTCATTGCGGAAGAAGATTTGTACGACCACGAGTTCGTCGAGTACTGGTGTTACGGCTTCGAGGAACTGGTCGAGCGCGCGAGCGAGTATACGCCCGAGAAGGTGGCCGAAATCACTTGGGTACCCGCCGACAAGATCCGCACCGCCGCCCGCGCCATCGCGGCGGCCGACGGCTGCGCGCTGCAATGGGGCGTGTCCATCGACCAGACGCGCGAGGCCCTGCCGGGCAGCCAGGCGATGTTTTCCATTATGGCAATCACGGGCAACCTTGAGCGTCCCGGCGGCATGATCGTGCCGCCTGAGCTGCTGAAGTACATTTCGGGCTGGGGCCCCGAATACCTGGTCCCCGAGCAGAAAGCGAAGATGCTCGGCTTGGAGGAGTACCCGTTCTACTGGTCGGGCGTGACGAACGCCTCCGACCAGCTCATCTTGAAGGCGTGCGAGACGGGGCAGCCCTACGTGCAGAAGGCGGCCTGGATCCAGACGAGCGACGTGCTCACGGGCACGGGCCCCGATCCCGTACGCGCCCGCGATGCACTGCGCAAAAACGAGTTCAACGTGGGTGTCGATCTGTTCATGACCATGACGATGAACGAGCTTTGCGACATCCTGCTGCCGGCAGCTTGTTACCCTGAGCGCGACGGCATTCGCGTGGGTGACGGCGTACAGCACGGCGAGACCGTCAACAGGGCTATCGATGGCGGTGAGATCAAATCCGACATGGAGATCAACCTGGAGATGGGCCGCCGTTTCAACCCGGAGGCCTGGCCGTGGGAGACCGTGCAGGAGATGTACTCGTTCATCTTGAAACCCGACACGGGCCTCACCTTCGAGGAACTGCAAGAGCAGGCGCCGGTGTACCTGCCATACGAATACTATAAGTACAAGACCGGCAAGCTGCGTCCCGATGGACAGGTGGGCTTCAATACGTCCACCGGGCGCATCGAACTGTGGTCGACGTTCTATAACAACATGGGGCTCGACCCTATGCCGCGCTACGTCGAACCCGAGCCGAGCCCCTATTCCACGCCGAAGATCGCCGAGGAGCTGCCGCTCGTGCTGATCACCGGGTGCCGCTCGATCGAGTCGTTCCATAGCGAGAACCGCCGGCAGGCCCACCTCCGCGCCATCAAGCCCGAGCCGCTGCTCGAGATTCATCCCGACACGGCCGCTGCATACGGCGTGCGCGATGGCGACTGGGTGTGGGTGGAAGGCGTGCGCGGCCGCGCCAAGCGCGTGGTACGCTACACGCCGACGCTCGACCGGCGCGTCGTGGCCACTTCGCACGGATGGTCGCATCCCGAGGCGGGCATCGAGCGCAACTTCGACGTGGACGAGCTCAACATCAACCGCCTGCTCGACTGGGACAGCGTGGGCTCGACTGGCGTGGGCTCGAATTACAAGAGCAGCCTGTGTCGCATCTACAGGGTGACGCCCGGCGACGACTCGCCGCTCACCGAGCCGGCGTTCGACCGCCTGACGCCCATCGCCGACATCGAGCGCCGCATCGCATCGGGTCAGGGCGCGCTGCGCCTTCCCGAAACCGACAGCATCGCCGCCGAATCGCACGTTGCATATGCGCAACGTGCCGAAGGGAGGGGCTAGTTATGGCCAAGGCAATCCTGATCAAGTACCGCGACTGTTTCAACTGCCACTCGTGCGAGGTGGCTTGCCAGATGCATAACGGCTACAAGCCGGGCCAGGGCGGCGTGAAGGTGAATGCCGTGGGGCCGTGGGAGTACGCTCCGGGCAAGTGGGAGTTCGACTACGTGCCGTTCTTCACCGAGCAGTGCGACCTGTGCGCCGAGCGCACCGCGCTGGGCAAGTTGCCCACGTGCGTGCAGCACTGCGAAGCTCGCTGCCTGGAATACGGCGACTTCGAGGAGCTCGCCGAGAGGGCCCGCGGCCAACGCAAGGTCATTCTCCAGGCGCTTTAGCCCAAAGAGGATACTCCTCATTGGGCTAAGACCCAGGTAAACATCTCCTGTGCAGGAGCCCACGGAGGAGTATCCTCTTTGGGCTTCTTTGGGCTCGTCGTGGCGTTCCATGCGCGTTTGAACAACCAATCGTTTCGCCCATGCGCTCCAAACTGCTCGTTTTTACCCTTGCCTTCCATCGCTAATGTTGGTTTAGCAAGTTGAATCCTACGGCGAGAGAAGGGGGAGGCTCATGACCATCGACGCCAAGGAGCCAGTGACCTGCGAAGAGGGGGAGTGCTACCGCGTTCGCACGTGCGCGTGGTCGCCTCCGGGAGACCATCCGGTCGGCTGTGGCCTGTACATTTACGTGAAAGACGGCAAGGTGGTGAAGACTGAGGGCGACCCGAGCCATCCCATCACCAATGGCCGTCTGTGCCCGAGGTGCATCGCGCTCGACGAGGTGATGTACCATCCCGATCGCCTGACGCACCCGATGGTGCGCGACCGCGCCGACCGCGGCAAGGACGCGTGGAAGCAAGTGAGCTGGGATGAGGCGTACGACCTCATCGAGTCCCGCGTGCGCGAGATTTGGGATACGTGGGGCGCTGAAACCATCTTCACCATCACGGGCACGGGTCGAGAGTCCACCTTGTACGCGCCCGTGTACGGTCCCGCTGTGCTCAACACCTGTAACGGCGGTGGCACGCAGCCGTTCTCGGGCCAGGCATGCTATGGCCCGCGCGCCACGATCGCCAACTTCCTGCTGGGTGCGGGTTACCCCGAAATGGACTGGGCGCAATACTTCCCAGACCGCTACGACGACCCGCGCTACGAAGTGCCCAAATACATCCTGGTGTGGGGCAAGGACCCGCTGTACTCGAGCCCCGACGGGCTGTTCGGCCATTCGGTCATCGACCTCATGAAGCGCGGGAGCAAGCTCATCGTGGTCGATCCGCGCGTCACGTGGCTCGCCGCACATGCCGAATATCACCTGCAGCTGCGTCCCGGCACCGATGCGGCTATCGGTCTTGCCATGATCAACGTGCTCATCGAGGAAGACCTGTACAACCACGAGTTCGTAGAGAGGTGGTGCTTCGGGTTCGATAATCTGGTCGAGCACGTGAAGCCCTTCACGCCCGAATGGGCCGAACCGATTACCTGGGTGCCAGCTGATGTGATACGCGGTGCCATGCGCGCGTTCGCCGCGGGCGCGCCGTCGACGGCGCTGTGGGGCGTGGCGGTCGACCAGATCAAGAACGGCGTGCAGGCGGGCCAATGCTTCCTCGACGTGCTGGCGCTCTGCGGCTACTTCGACGTGCCGGGCGCTGTCATCTTGCAGAAGCCCGCGAGCTTCATCGGAAAGTGGCGCTACGAGATGGGCTCGACCATCAGCGAGGAAATGGAAGCAAAGCGCGTCGTCGACCCGCACGGCAAGTACCGGTTGTTCAACACCGGCGCCTCGATCGGCGGCATCCAGGGCGACACGCTGCTGAACTGGCTCGAGATGGAGCTCGACGGCTTCAAGCTCGACCAGCTGCCCTACCAGCTGAAGGCGTGCTGGATCATAGGCAGCAACGTGCTCGCGTGCGAGGGCGCCCGTCCCATGCGCTGGTACGAGGCCATGAAGGACCTGGAGTTCATCGTGGCGCAGGACATCTTCATGACGCCGACCATCATGGGCCTGGCCGACGTGGTTCTGCCGCTTTCGACCTTCGCCGAGCATGACGGCATCGTCACCCCGCACTTCGGGCGCAACCAGCACTTCCTGGGTGCCATGAACAAGGCGCTCGAGCCCATCGACACGAAAAGCGACCTCGAGATTCTCATCGACATGGGCAAGAGGTTGCGCCCCGAGATCTGGGACCACGTGGACGACGTGCACGACTTCTTCGACCAGCAGCTGCGCTCGTTCTACGATTACGGCTACGAGACGCTGCGCGAGCAGGTAGTCATCCAGCCCGAATTCAGCTACCGCAAGTACGAGACCGGCCTCCTTCGCAGCGACGGGGAGCCTGGCTTCGACACGCCGACCGGCATGATCGAGCTCGATAGCGTGCTGTTCCCGCATTTCGGCGAGCAGTCGATGCCCTACTACGAGGAACCCGAGTACGGCCCCGAAGCGGTGACGCCGGAGCAACGTGCGGAGTTCCCGCTCGTCTACACCACGGGCGGACGCAACATCACCATGTTCCACTCGGAGCACCGGCAGATCCCCAGCCTGCGGGCCATCAACCACGACCCCATGGTCACGATTCACCCCGCCACGGCGGCCGCTAACGGCATACACGCCGGCGACTGGGTGCGCGTCGAGGGCATCTTCGGCTCGTGCGTGCTGAAGGCCAAGGTGAACAAGCAGGTGAACGAGAAACTCGTCCACCTGGAGCATGCCTGGTGGTTCCCCGAGGAAGACGGCGAGGCGCCGAACCTGTTCGGCGTGTGGAAAGCCAACGTGAACAATCTCATGCCGCTCGAGAGCGTGGGCGTAACCGGCTATGGTGCGCCGTACAAGAACGGCATCTGCAAGATCAGCCGCGTCGACAGCCAGGAAGGGTAGGTGCCCCATGCAAGACGTCATGCTCATCAACTACGGCTTCTGCACGGGTTGCCATTCGTGCGAGGTGTCGTGCCGCAAGGAGAAGCAGCTGCCCTTGAACGAGTGGGGCATAAAGGTTCAGCAAATCGGCCCCGAAGAACTCGGCGGCGAGTGGGAGTTCGACTACGTGCCCGTGCCGTCGCGCTTGTGCGACTTGTGCGTCGACCGTCGGGCAGATGGCCAGAAAGCGCTCTGCGAGCTGCACTGCCTCGCCAACGTCATCGAGGTGCTGCCCGCCGAGGACGCCGCCAAGCGCATGGTGGAGCTTGGGTCGAAGACGTCGTGCTTCGTGCCTTAACGGTTTGGTCAGGAGCGGGAAGGTGCCCGCCTGAAATAGCGCTGCGGAAATGTAAGAGTTCAAAAGACGAGAGGAAGAACCATGTTAGACACGCTGTTTTCACCGTACAAGATCGGCAACTGCGAGATCAAGAACCGCCTGGTCGTGCCCGCCATGGTGACGAACTACTGCACCAACGAGGGCGTGCTCACCGACCGCTACATGAAGTACCACGAGGAGAAGGCCAAGGGCGGCTGGGGCCTCATCATCACCGAGGACTACTCGGTGCAGCAATACTCCAAGGGTTACCAGCGCATCCCCGGCGCCTACAAGGACGAGCTCATCGCCAAGAACCAGGAGTTCACCGCCCGCATTCACGAGCTCGGCGCGAAGATTTTCTGCCAGATTTACCATCCGGGCCGCCAGGCGACCACCGTGGCCACCGAGGGCCACGACGTCGTGGCCCCCACGCCCATCGTCGACCCCATTTGCATGGCGTTTCCACGCGCCATCACCATCGACGAGATCCACCAGGTCGTCGAGGACTTCGGCCAGGCCGCACGCCGCGTGAAGGAAATGGGTTTCGACGGCGTCGAGCTGCATTGCGCCCATGGTTACCTGCTGGCCGAGTTCCTCTCGCCCTACTTCAACAAGCGCGTCGACGAGTACGGCGGCTGCTTCGAGAACCGCGTGCGCATCGTGAAGGAGATCTACGAGGCCATGCGCGCCCAGGTGGGCCCCGACTTCCCCATTACCGTGCGCCTGTCGGGCATCGAGTACACGCCCGGCGGTCGCACCGAAGCCGAGACCTTCGAGCTGGCGCTGTGGTTCGAGGAGATGGGCTTCGACGGCATCCATGTGACTAACAGCTCGTATGCGAGCGCGCCCCCGATGCAGGCCATCGCCCCCATGCACGCGCCGCATGCGCTGAACATGGAGGTTGCCGACCAAATAAAGAAGCTCGTGAACATTCCGGTTATCCTAACGAACCGCATCAACGACCCGCGCATGGCCGAGACGCTGTTGCGCATGGGCAAGGCCGACTTCATCGGCATGGCCCGCGGCTCGCTCTGCGACCCGCACCTGCCGAACAAGGCGAGGGCCGGCGAGCTCGACACCATCCGCTACTGCTTGGGCTGCCTGCAGGGCTGCGAGTTCCCGCTGTTCTTCAACCAGGAGGTCACCTGCGTGGCCAACCCCGGCATCGGCCTGGAGTACAAGGATTCGTTCGAGGCGGTGGACACGCCGAAGAAGGTCATGGTCGTGGGTGCCGGCCCTGCGGGCCTGTTCGCGGCCGAGGTCGCGGCCAAGCGCGGGCATAAGGTCGAGGTCTACGAGGCGCAGGAGGAAATCGGCGGCCAGTACCGCTCGGCTGCGTATTCCATTGGCAAGGGCGAGCTTGCCACGCTCGCGGCGTCGTTGCGCACGAGCCTGAACAGCCTGGATGTGCCCATTCACCTGAACTGCGAGGTTACCGAGGACCTCATCCGCGAGGTCGCGCCCGATACCGTGGTGCTCGCCACCGGCGCCAAGCCCAACACGCCCGACATCCCCGGCCTCGACCGCGACAATGTGGCCATCGCCGAAGACGTGTTGCTCGGCCGCGTGGACTACACCGTGGAAGGCCCCATCGTGGTGCTCGGCGGCGGCAAGGTTGCCTGCGAGACGGCCACGCACGTTGCGCAGATCAACCACGATGTAACCGTCGTAGCGCGCCGCCCCATGCTGCTCACCGACATGGACCCGATCAACGCGCAGTGCCAGCGCGGCTACATGGACCAGTACGGCGTGAAGACCCGCCCGGGTTGCCCGCCGAAGGCCGTGACCGACGAGGGTGCCGTTTTCACGAACGAAGCCGGCGAAGAGGAAGTGCTGCCCGCGGCGCTCGTCATCTCCGCGCTCGGCTACAACCCCTACAACCCGCTTGAGGATGCGGCGCGCAAGGCGTGCGACGAGGTCTTCGTCATCGGCAGCGCCGTCGAGGAGGGCGACGTCATGTCGGCCACCAAGGACGGCTACGAGTGCGGGCTTCAAATTTAAGCGCGCTACAACGTGCGACAGAGCTCATGGCCCTGTCGCACGAAGCGTAGACGTCGGGTTGGCGAAACGGAACGATTGCCCTATGCGCTCCGTTCCGTTTATTTGCTCATCGGCGAAGCGCCGATAGGATAGGCCTACAGGGAAAACCGGAAGAGGGAGCCGCATTATGACCGAGATCAAGAAGTTCACCACCTACTTCGTGAACGGCTACATCGTGAAGGACGACAAGACCATCATGTTCGACACGGGCGCGCTGTTCGAGCCCGAGCAGCTGCCCGGCGTGCTCGATGAACTCGGCGTGAGCGCCGAAGATATCGAGTACATCGTCATCAGCCATGCGCACTACGACCACTGCATGCTGGCCAAGGCGTGGAAGGAGATGACCGGCGCCAAGATCATCTGCCACGAGAAGACGGCAGAGGCCCTGCGCGACGGCAACGCCCAGGGGCGCTTCCAGTACGGCCCGAAATGCTACGACTACGACAAGGCTTACTACAACTTCATGGAGGAGACCACGCCGCCGACTATCCCCACGGTCGAGCCCGACATCGTGTTCGGCGACGAGGGCCTCGACATGCACCCCTACGGCATCAACGGCAAGATCATCCACACGCCTGGTCACGACGACTCGCACATCGCGCTCGTGCTCGACAACCGCACTGCGCTCACGGGCGACAGCGTGTACGACCTGCACGACGTGGGCTGCTTCACCGAGGACCCGCGTTTCCCGGAGGGTTCTTACAGCCTGAACTGGATTTGCACCGACGAGGAACTGCTGAAGGATTCCGTCCGCAAGATCCTCGAGGGCGCAGACATCTTCTATGGTGGACACGGTGCACCCATGTCCCGCGATGTCGTGGAGCCGTTGGTCAAGTAACCTGCTTTCTCGTTGCCGCCGTGCCCTTTGGTTCGCTGTCAGACGCCCCCTTGGGTACGGCGGCTCACCCTTCAGTCGTTTAAAGAGCCAGGGTCATATGACCCTGGACAGTTTTTTGTTGCTTAGGAGGAGGCCCCATGCTGAGCAAGCGCGACAACTTTCTGGAGACCATCCGCGGCGGCAACCCCGACCGCTTCGTGAAGCAGTACGAGTTCCTGGACCTCGTCATCGGCGACCCGGTGAACTTCTATGTGCGCGGCAAGCGCTACCCGGGCATGGAGCCCAACATCGACAGGTGGGGCTGCCGCACCCTGTGGCCCGAGGGCGAGCCTGGCGCCATCCCCGACCCCACCTTCCGCGTGATCGAGGACATCGAGGACTGGAAAGACGTCGTGAAGGTGCCCGACCTCATTGCCAACTGCAATGCTGCCGACCTGTGGGAGCCCTACATCGCGCGCTGCGAGGAGGTCGACCGCGAAGACAAGATGCTCGCCATGTTCGCTCCGACCGGCATCTTCGAGCGCATGCACAACCTCATGGGCTTCGAGGAGACGTTCATCAACCTCATGGAGGAGCCCGAGCTCATGGCCGAGCTCGCCGAGGCCATCGCCGACTACCGCCTGGACGGCTTCAAGCTCATGATCGAGCACGTGCACCCCGACGTGCTGCTCGCGCACGACGACTGGGGGACCAAGACCCAACTCTTTTTCCCGCCTGACATCTGGCGCGAGGTCTACAAGCCTCAATACGAACGCATCTACCGCTACGTGCACGACCAGGGCGTCGTCGTCATCCACCACTCCGACTCGTTCAACGAGCCCATCGTGAAGGACATGATCGACTGCCATATCGACATGTGGCAGGGCGCGCTCGCCACCAATGACATCGTGAAGCTGCAGAAGGAGACCGGGGGCAAGATTGCCTTCATGGGCGGGCTGGAGACCAACATCGTCGACTCCGTCTCCTCCACCGAGGAGGGCGTGCGCGAGGAGGTGCGCCGCGCGTGCCGCACCTACGGCCCGCAGGGCTACTTCATCCCCTCGGTCACGTACGGCGACCCCTTCGGCACCATCGTGTACAAGGAGGCCTACGAGATCATCAACGACGAGATCGATCGCATGAGCGAGGAGATGCTCGGATACAGCCGGCAGCACTAGCCCAAAGAGGGTTCTCCTCTTTGGGCGAGGAAGAAGAAAGCGCGTTTCGCACCGAGGCCCTGAAGTGCTCGTCGGTTTTGTCGGCTCGCTCCAATAGGGCCTTTGGAAGATGTGCCCGACACGGCCGGTAATCGTACGGAAATACATCGCGTACCGTTCGTTGAGCTGCTTCATGAAACGGCCCAGGTTCTGCTCTGGGTCCTGCACTAGAAGGTGAACATGGTCGCTCATCAGGCAGTAGGCATGGATTTTGACCCTGTTATCGTTGCATGCGTCCGCAAGTTTCTGCAGATAGCAAACCTTGTCCCTATCTGATTCGAAGACGATTTGCGCGCCATCCCCCTTCGTCACAACATGATAGAAGCCGGATTCGCTCTGCTGCCGCGGTTTGTGGGTCATGGTGGAGCTCCTTCGTTAGCCCGCTAACCCAAAGAGGAGTATCCCCATTGGGTTTGGGTTCATGCGCCCAGACACTCAGACGAGAAAGGTCCCACGATGACCGACACCATGTTCAAGAAGCTCTTCACCCCGGTCAAGATCGGCAACTGCGAGATTCCCAACCGCATTGCCGTGCCCGCCATGGTCACGAACAT
>JAFUBE010000137.1 GCA_017460365.1 Eggerthellaceae bacterium | reverse complement strand
TCGTGCCCCCTGTCGTATTCGACTGCGTCTCCGCTCCGCTCTTGTCCGGGAATGTAAACTGCGTCCCAACGGGCACCTCATAGGTGGCGGTAAGGTCGCTTCCCCCATGAAGCACGATGATGCAGACATTGTCTTGACCGGTCACCGTCGCAGATGGCGAAACTTCCGTCGCCGCATACGGACCATAGAGATCGGATTCCTTCAATTTATCCTGCCACCCATCCTGATAATTGAGCGACAACCACCCCGACGTGCGGGCGGCCGCCCGACTCGTCGAAGACGCTTTCACATAAGCGTCCACGACATCGCCGTAGTTCGATTTGGGCTGACGTTTCCCATCGTCAGCCGCCGAACCAACGGTAAACGCAACTCTCTCGTTCGCCGGAGTGTACAAGCTTGCATCTGCGCCATCATTGCCAGCTGCCGCGATAACGGTCGCGTGCTTTTCGTCGACCGCATAGCGGACCGCTTCGTTTATGGCCGCGTTACCTTCCACCTGGCTATCACCCGCAAAACTCAAGTTGATGATATCGGCACCCTCGTCTGCAGCCATGCGGATACCTTTGCTCACGGTAGCCGCAGTACCCGACGCGGAGCTGTCGAGCGCCTTGATGGAAAACACCTGCACGCCAGGGTTTTCCTTCACCATGGTGTTCAGCATGATCGTACCATGGCCAGCATCATCGTACGTCTTAGTTCCGAACGTCTTGTCGTAGCGGTACACGTTGCCGCTGTTCGCGGGGGCTCCGCTATCGACAAGCGCCACCTTTATCGCACCTTCATTCGCGTTGCCATCGCCGCTTGACGTACCAGTCTGCAGGTTCGCAATAAGCGAATCAACGGGATCGGTCGCGTTGACATCGGTCGAATGAATCGTATCGTCAGCAGCTTTTACGATGATGTCGGGAGCGACGAAGTCGAGGTCCGCGCAGGAGGTGTAGCGGACGTACGCCTTTTGAGTGCTCTCGACGTTCTTGTACTGCAGCAGGTACATGCCGTCGCCTTCGCTCACCACGTTGTCACGGTCGCGCGCTTCGATGTCGCCTGCGGCGAGCGACACGATGATGCGCTGGGTCGAGAAGTCCATCGCGGCCACGTCGTCGGGAACGGCCACGACGGCGTCTTCCACCACTTCGACGACGTCCATCACGCTTCCCACCGACGCGCCGTTGAGCACATCCCCTGAAGCGGCGGGGGTTTCACCGGCAGGCGCATCGCTTTCGGCGGAGCCTTCGGGAGAATCACCCGCCTGATTTTGGGCAGAGTTGTCCTGTGGAGCGATAACCCCGGCCGTGAGGCTTGCGGTGTGACCGTTGAAGGACACGCCTGTCACCTGGCCGTTATCGCCGAATGCGGGCAGGGGCATGAGCCCTACCGCCAGCACGATCGCCATGAAGACCGACAGGGTCTTCTTGCCGAGCGATGACGCTTCTCTCCTGCGTTCCGCGCGCTCGCGCGCATGCATGTTCGTCGTTTTCGCTTCCACGTTTACCTCCTGCTGCGTTTGCCTTACGCTGTTTCGCCGCACCGTAAAGGCCTACTTTCCTTGCGTTCCACGCATTGCGTTGGAGCGCCTCGGCAAGGATTCTTCGGGCTGCCTGCGAAATCCGCCGGCTTCGCGAGAACCCTTGCCGAGGCGCTCCTGCGGAGCGGGCGTACGACCCGCCCCGCAGGAGCAATGGCGATGGTCCCTGCTACTTCACCTTCACCGTTACCTCAACTTCCTTGGTCGCCTTGGCGTACGTCTTGGTCGCGGCGGCAGTCACCTTCACGGTCATCTTGTAGACGCCCGCCTTCGTGCCCTTCTTCACGGTGACCTTGCCGGTGGCCTTATTCACCGACAGCGCCTTCGAACCGCCGACCTTCTTGTACGTCAGCGTTCCCTTGGCACCCTTCACGACGATGCGCTTGAAGGTCTGCTTGGTCTTCTTCAGCGTCTTGGCCTTCAGCGTCTTCACCTTGGCCGTGACCTTCAGGACCTGGGTCTTCAGCGTAGACGTACTCGAAGCCTGGGCCTTGCTCGCGGTTTCGCCAGTCGTCGCGGCCGTCTCAGCAGACCCGTCGCCTTCCTTCACTTCTCCGCCTTCGCCAGCCTTTTCGTCCTGGGAAGCCTTGCCTTCGCCGGAGAGCTCTTCCTCGCCAGCTTTATCCTGCCCGGCTACTTCGGCCAGGGCCTCGCCAACACCTTCGACGCTCTCGATGACGCCCTCGATGACCGGTTCGGTCGGCGCCGGCGTCGCAGGCGCCGCAGCTGCCGGAGCGCTTGGCGCAGTTCCGCCGCCGCCAGAGCCAGAGGAAGCAGGCGCGCTACCACCGGAGCCGGAGGATGCCGGCGTGCTAGCCGCAGGCTGCGACGATTCGGTCGTGCTAGCCACAGGCTGCGTCTCTGACGTGGTGGCCGTCTCGGACTCGCTAGGCGTCGACTGCGCTTGCTCGGGCTCGGTGGTCGGAGCAGGCTGCGTGTTCTCAGGTTCGTCGGTTGTCGGCTGTGCAACCGGTTCGTCCACGACGATATCGGTGCCGTGTACCAGGTCGGTGCCGTGCAAGCTTGCATCCTGCTCAACGATCGTAAAGCTCTTGTAGTACGAGCCGGTGTATTCGCCCACACCCTTCACGACGACCATCGCGTCGCTGCCCACGCTTTCGTTGGAGCGGTACGAAACCGTATAGTCGGTATCGAGCGTAAGCGGCGTACCATTGCAGGTCACCGAGACGGTCGGCTCGACTGGCACGCCCTTCCAAACAGCCTCGCCAGTGGCGTTGTCGACCAGCGTGTCGAACGTGACGACAACCGATGCCGTCGAGAGCGATACCGGCTTGACGAGCTTGAACTCGAACGTCCTGGAGCCTTCGAACGTGGTAGCGTCGCCCTTGTCCACGCCCTTGATGGTAGCCGTGGCCACCGTGCCGCTTGCGACCTTCGTGAGCTTCGTCAGGTTCGTGCAAGTGCTCCCGTTCACAAGGTACTCGACCGTGTAGTCTTTGCCAGACACGAGGTTGTACAGCGTGCCGCCGTTCGCATCGAGCAGCGCGATGGACACTGCCGGGTTCGCGCTCGGCTTGTTGTTTGTGCCCTTGAGGCTTACTGTTGTGTCATGGGTCACACTCAAGTTCGTGTTACTGTCGGCCAGGCTGTTCGGCAGAATCTCGAACTCGTACGTCTTCGCTCCGTTGTAGGCGCCCGAGCCCTTCACGGCGATGGTGTACTTGCCCGGATCTATGAGTCCACCCGTCACGGGAGTGCCGGTTGTCGTCTCACCCTCGTACACCTCGACGCTGTAGTCTTCGCTCGGTGAGAGCACGGTCCCCGTTTCGTGGATGCCATCGTTGGCCGCCTTCACCGTGACGGTCGGCATCTTGTCTTGGCCGTCGAACACAGCCGACGACGTCGACACCTCGATTGTGGTAGCCGTCTCGATGTTCAGGTCGGTAACGCCGAACATCACGTTGCGAGTGCCATAGTATTTGCCGTACGCCGAAAGCGAGGCCATGTACACGCCCGGCTCCTCGGGCCACTGGCCACCGTTTCCGTACAGCCCCTTGACCGAGTAGTATTTGCCGTTGTAGCTGTAGACGTCACTGCCCGCGACCGCCGGGGTCTCCATCTCGTAGTACCTCACCGCGTAGTCGTTGTTGGTCAGCAGGTACTTGCGCACCGTGTCGTACAGCATGCTGTTCGCGGTGAACGGCGATTTGGTGATGACCGACTCGCTGGTCTCGTCCTTCGGGTCGATGGACTTCGCGAGCTCGGTGTAGCCCAGCGTCTCGATGGGCTCGTAGGCTATGTAAGCGTCGTCCTCGCCGGAGGTAGCCGTGCGCGGCACGTAGTAGTTCGTCGGGGCGTACGCAAGGTAGACCGACCATTGGTACTCGGTCGTGTTGCCGATGTCGGTCGAGCCATGGACCAAGCTGTAGCGGACCGGGCTCGACGACGCGGTCGGGTTGGCCGGGATGCGGTCCTCGCCCACGAGGCCCGTCACCGTGACGCGGCCGACCGGCGAGGGCTCGCCGTAGATGATGGTCGACGCCGTGAACTCCCGCTCGTTCGACATCAGTTGCAGGTCGATCGTCACCGGGACCTTCTTGATCGTGTACGACGACTCGTCGCTGAACGTGACGGGGTTCTCGCTGCCCGTGACGTTGTCGGTGAACGAGTACGCCACCTTGTACGAGCCAGCGTTCTTCTGCGCGGTCTTCGTGCCCGACGTGCTGCCGTTGCGGTAGTAACGCACCGTGGCCTTGCCGAGGGCGGCGGGCACCATGTCGACCGTCGCGGTCGGAGCGAAACCGGTGTAGTTCATGTCGCCAGACGGCGCATCGAAGCGAATCCACAGGGCCGTTACATCCACCCTGCCGGCGCTCGCGCGCATGTCGCCGAACTCGACGGTCACGACGTCGCCATCTGCAGCGGGACGCGCGTCGATGACTGCCTTCGAGCCGTGCGTGCTCGTGACGCTGTCATCGGTTCCTTCATCGGAGTGGTGCACGGTAATCGTGTTGTAATCCTCGCCCGTGCGCTCTTCCATGCCTTCCACGAACCAGCCGACGAACTTGTAGTTGCCGCGGCTGAGCGCGTTCGATGCGGTCGGAGCCGCAATCGTGAAGGTTTTGCCGTCGACCGTGTCGTTGTAGACCAGGCCGTCGGCGATCGGCGTCAGGTTGGCGATCTCCTGGCTGGCCAGGGCGCCGCCGTTCAGGTTGAACGCGATGTTGTAGTTCGCGGCCTCCCACTGGGCAGTGAACGCGACCTCTTCGCCGTCGCTTGCGCACAGGTTCTTGAAGGCGACGGCCTTGGCGTCGGCCACACCGTTCTCGTCGAGCGCGAGCGTGAGGTCGGCGGTGCCGGCCGTCTAGCCCATGTACTGCGCACCCGTCAGCGGCTGGGCGATCAGCAGGCACAGCGCGTCGGCGATGCCCTGGGCGCTGGCCACGCCCACCTCCTTCAGGATCAGCGGGGCGATGATCGCCACCGGGATGAACACATAGCCCTGGCGCGCCGTGCTCATCAGCAGCGCGTACTTCGCCTTGCCGATGCCGG
>JAFUBE010000136.1 GCA_017460365.1 Eggerthellaceae bacterium | reverse complement strand
CGTCTCGTCGTATCGAGCCATTCGCTACACCGCCTCGTGCGACACGGCGACCGACGAGCATTTCGCCACGCAGCCGACGCCGACCTCCGCCGCAGAGGGCGAGGAAACCGTCACGGTTTCAGCGCCGGCCGCGAACACGAGGGCCATGAGCTTCTGCGGCTGGATGCCGCGCCCGATCGTCTCGTCCTGCCATTCGAGGTACGCGTCGATAGCGCCGCCGCTGCCCTCGACCGCAGCCACGACCGCCGCCTCGTCGGCGGCGGCGCACGTGTACGATACATCGACCGAGTACGCGACGCGCGAGGCGTTGCGAACCTCAACGAGGTCGCCGAGGGGCCGCACGTCATCCGCGTCGCATGCCGCCTGGATGCCCGCTATCTCGTCTGCGTCGAACAGCTCGCCGCCCGATTTCACGACGTAGATGAGCACGCGGTACGCCTCATCGAGGTCGGGAACCTGAACGTCGGCGATGTCGGCGTCGGCGGCCTTCGCTATCGCGATGTAGCTTGACTTGGTGCCTGCGGTGTTCACGGCGTTCTGCGCGAGGAGGATTCTCTGCCGGAACAGCTCGTTTCCCTCGTCATCGTCGGGTTCGCCGTCGGTGCCGCCGTCGGTCGTTCCGATGTTGGCAACCGTGGCGGGAAACGGCAGCGCCGACCTGATGACGTTCACGCTGCCCGTCACAAGCCCGTTGTACTCGCTGCCGACATCGGCGGCGGTGCCGGCAACGTCGACGCTCGTCTCGCCTGCGGCGATCGTCGCGTCGGCGTCGGTCGAGAACGCCAGCCCGTCGGGGGTCGATGCGATAGTCCCGGCCGGGACGGTGACGGCGTAGGCGACCGCCTCGGGGATCGTGAAGCGCAGGGTGCAGCTCGCGGCTTCCGCGCCGATCCGCTCGCACCCGTACATTTCCCCGAGCGCGTCGAGCACTTCGCCGCGCGCGTAGCGGAGCATCTTCTGTTTCGCCACGTCCTCGACGGTCGATAGCACGGCGAGCATGTACGCCGTCATGGCCTCGGCGAATACGCGCCGCTCATCGCCTTCCGGCAGAACCTCGCCCGTGGCTTCCTGCAGTCGCGAGATTATGCTGTCGTGAATCGTCTGGGCGTCGTACTCCAGGAACATGCCCATCAGTCATCACCTTCCCAGTAATCGTCCGATTCCTCGTTTATGCTCGATTGGATGACCTCGACCGTGTAGGACGCGCCGCTTGCGTCATCGCCCTCGCCGAAGTCGAGTCCGACGGCATCGATGTCAACGCGGGCCTCGTAGGTTCCAAGCACGCTGCGCGCCGCCTCATCGAGGTAGCCTTCCGCTTCATCGAACGGCATGTCGTACACGTCCGGGTTCATGCCCTTCGTGCGGGAGAACGGAACCTCGCGTTGTTTCATCGAAAGCAGGTTGTGTGAGCACGCTTCGATGCTCGAATTGCCCTCCGAAAGCACGTGTCATCACCCCGTTCGGCGCTTGTTCAGCTTCTTCTTCTTTTTCCTGGATTTCTTCTTGATGGCCTTCTTGAACTGTTTCTTCTCGCTTTTCAGCGTCTTCGAGTTGGTCATCTTGAAGTGGAGTTCGATCGTGCATGCGACGATCGTTCCGCGAACTTGCTGTATGTCGGACACGTCCACGCCGACGAGGCGGTACTTGCGGGCAGCGCCGAGCGCCGTAGTGCCGAGGTAGAACGGCGCGGCTTTCCCGACGCGGCTGTTCCAGTTGCGGATGGTCTGCGCGATGTCGATCTTCGCGAAGAACTCCTTGTGCAGCGTGAACCGGAAGTCGAACTCGATTGGGCCTTTGTGCGCCGCGATCGTCTTCTTGTTCTTACCCGAGCCCTTCGTCTGCTTGCCTACCCACTCCCGGCTCATGTTGATCTCATCGAACAGGTAGATTTGGTCGGCCGTGAGCTTCCAGGACGAGTACGTTCCCCAGCGGGCGATCGGGTTCTTCGCCTTGATCCGCTCCTTGCCCTTTTTCTTTTTGGCCTTTGTTCCGTTGACTAGGCTCATGTCGCCCTCCACCACGTCTTACTAGTTTGCTCGACAAAATCGTTCCGTACCCTCGTGACGATTCCCGACCCGGCGAGGGACGGCGTTCTCGCGCAATCGACGGAGCACGCGACACCGGGCGAGAACGGCGACAGCGCGTTGCCGCGCACGTACCCGACCGACCTCTTGGCGTTCTCGCTCGCGAGGACGCCGGCGCACGCCCGCTTCAGTTCAGACGATCCGGGGAACGCGATGTTGCCGTCGAGCACGACAGCGAGGCGCGGTTCGCCGCCGCCCGTCGCCTCCGAAAGCCCTGGCGCGGCGGTGCTCGCGGGCTGCTCGATGGAGCACGACGCGAACAGCGCCTTGTGCGCGTACGAGTAATCGGATTCGTCGCCGAGTACGAGCGCGGCGTCGGTCGGCCTGGAGTCCACCCATTCGCGGGCGCAAAGGTGCATCGCCCCGTCGTACACGTCGATCGTGCATCCGGCGGCGAAGGCGAGCCGTGTCAGCACCGCTGCGGCGCACTCGTTGTTCTGGCGGGCGTACGCGATCGCCATGTCCGCGCAGCCGTGCGCCTCGAACCCGAGGCCGAGGACGCCTGCGAGCTGCCCCGCGACGGTGAGGAGCGTCGTGTCGCGCCATTCCCTCACCGCGCGCAGGTCGGGCGACGGCAGCGCCGTCGCGTGCAGCGCGTACCCGCCCGATTGCGGTTCCAGTCGATCGACGTACATGGTTCCCGGGGCCGCGATTCCGGGTTCGATGACGGTCACGCGGTCGCCGTGCTGCGGGTTCCACCTGTCCCACAGGCCGGCGTTGTCGATGAACTCGATCGAGAGCCATGGAGCGCGCCCGATCTCGCACGCTTCGTAAACGCAGCGCTCCAACGTGACTTCCTCGGTGATGTCGGCTCCCTCGTAGGTCACGATCATCGCGGCCGCCTCCAAGGTGCGACGGTTTCGGAGCCGGTGTCGCCGTCGTAGATCGGAACCTTCAGCTCGACGCCCGCGTCGAAGATGAGTTCGCCGCTGTACTCCGGGTTGAGTGCCACGATGTCAGACGCAAGGTACTCGTCTCCGTACAGGTCGTATGCGATCAGGTCGAAGGTGTCGCTCTGCGTGGTCGTGTAGTACCCATAGCTAGAATACGTAGCCATAATCGGGCATCCTCTCTGCCACCCATTCTTCGAGTTCGTCCATGAACTCGTCGCGGGCGGCGCGTAGCTGCGCCATCACGTCGCCTGATTCCGCGCCGGAAACGCTGATTTGCGGCGCGAATGTCACGCCGCCGAAGTCAACGGTCACGCCGCCCGACGATTGCGTCGATCCCGCAGCCGTGGCGAGCGAGCCGTTCGGGCTTGCGATGTCAACGGACAGTGGGCTTGCCGCGCCGTACGCGATACCGCCGGCCGCGAATGGCTGCATGACGCCGAGCATCTGCCCCGCCATGAGCCAGTACCCGATGTTGTCATCGCGGTAGCGCGGGTCGAAGCTGATGACGGCCTCGGGGCGCTCCTCGCCGGCAATGGCGATCGGCCCTCTTGTGAAGCCGCCGCGAGCGTAGTAATCGACATGCACGCTCGGAACGGATTTCGTCTCGGCGTTGAAGTCGCCCTCCATCCTGAAATGAGGTAGCGCCGCAACCCTGATCGTCGGTATCTGCAGGTACAGCCCGGACACCCTCGATTGCATCGACGAGCAGGCGGCCGCAACGTCGCGCTCGGCTCCGCGCATCGCCCAGGCGACGCCCGCCGCGAACGCATTGAACGCGGCGGTTCCCGCTGCCGCCGTGCCGGGTAGCACCATCAGCGCGGCAATCATGGCCTGCGACGATCCCGCCGCGATCAGCAACCCGCCCGACGCGGCCTGCGCCGCAGCGCCGT
>JAFUBE010000135.1 GCA_017460365.1 Eggerthellaceae bacterium | reverse complement strand
TGCGAAAGTGACAGAACGTGTCTGACGGGAAGTGTCACACCGCGCACGGGTTGGGGATAAGGACGCGTCTAGAGGGGCAGCCCGGACTTCAAGATGCGGTCGATCAGGGCGACTCTTTCGCCTGTCGGCGCGTATTCGAATATTCCCATGCCCGCTGCCTTGGGAGCAAGCGATTCGAGCACGGCCAGGAGCTCCTCGGCGGAAAGCCCATCCGCGACGGGCAGCGGCGTGTTAGGGAATGCCGCTGGGTCCGGGACATCAAGGTCGAGGTGGACGTAGACGCTGGAATATCCCTTGGTCTCGACCGCCTTCGAGATAACGGACACGTCTGAGCGCACGTCTCCGACGGTTATCCGGGCGATGCCTCCGCTTATCATGAAAGCAACTTCCGCTTCGTCGAGATCGCGTCCGCCGGCGTGTACAACCTGGGCGCACGTGAGGGGCAGCGGGTTTTCCATGAGACCGAAGCACGTGTCGTCCATGAGGGAGCGCAGTGGCATGCCGTAGAAGAGCGATGTCGAGGACTCCTCGGGCGAGTTCAGGTCGCCGTGAGCGTCGAGCCACACGACGGCGAAGTCGCCCCCGCAACGCTCGTTGAGGTAGGCGATGACGGGCACGTCGGCGTCGCAGCCACCGCCAATGGCGAGCACTTTGTCGGGACCGATGCTGTGCAGTAGCTTGTACGCATCGCCCATCTGCCTCTTCAGCTCCTCGAACCCCACGATTCCGTTCTCTTCGGGTAGCGTCTTTCCTCGCCATGGCGTCACAGGGGGGATGATTGCTTTCTTTTGTGATTCGGAACCGACAATAATCCGCTCCACGTAATACAGTTTCTAAGATCTCCACCTCAAAACTACTGTTCGGCTCCAAACGGCCGAGGATATACAAGATACTCTGTCTAGAGCAATTGCATTGATCCGGATCAGTAATCTGGCCGGACAGTACTTTCGGGCAAGTGCATCTTTCGTAGCCAAGTTCGTAGACACGGCCGGGCTCGATGACTCTCCCGAAGTATCCACTTCCGTTCATTGCCTCGCCGTAAACTCTGTCCAGATCGCCATCGCAGGATTGGTAGAGCTCGAGCTGGGCGGGTAGGACACGGTCCTTCACGCATGCGATAGCCTGATCATAATACTTATCTTTCATGTTATTGATCTCCTTTTCAAACTCCGATTTGTCGCTCAGACGCAATTCTTCGGCTCGGGCGGGGTTGTAACTATGGCGAATGCCGACATAGTTCGCCGAGATATCCGTATGACTAGAAAGGACTGCATGCGCATGGTTCAAACATGTGATGCGATGCCTGGCGTCTCACTGTTATCGGCGAAGCGTGGAAAGGCTATCGGTAAACCGTGGAATAGCTATCGACGGAACGTGCTGTACGCAGATGGCGTCGACAAAAGCCAGATCGAACCTTCGCCTACGCCCTCTCGAGGAGCTCTTGAAGAGTTGCCACCTCGCAGCCCTTGCCGGCGTAGTAAGCGAGCATCTCGTCCATCTTTCTCAAATCGTAGCTGGTGACGCAGTCGGAGATGACATGGACGGCATAGCCCGCCTTGCGCATGTTGAAGCAGGTGGATTTCACGCAGGCGGTGGCGTCGGCCCCGGCGATGTAGAACTCGTCGATGCCGTTTTCCCGTATGTACTCGGATAACGCCTCGCTCGTTAGCGCGTTCGCCTTCGACTTCTCGAAGATGTCGTCGGAAACGACTTTCAGCTCTGGCACGAACTCGGCCCCCCGCGTGCCCGGCTTGAACGTCCTCGTGCTGGCGGATAGGTTGTGATGCCTGATGTAGGCTACCGGCACCCTGCTCGCCTGGGCCCAGTCGATGGCCTCGTTGACCGTATCGATAATGTTCCTGTAATGCTTCGTGATGTCGTTTTGAAGGTCGATCACGACTAGCGCCTTATTGTTCATCTTCTACCACCTCACATTCCTCGATGAAACGTCGAACGAACTCCCTGCTTATCCTTGAAACTGCCTGCAACGATTCCCAAACGCAAGTTCCCTCAGATGTATTCGGTATTTCTCGAACGCCTTCGAGGCATCCGAGTACTACATTGAGGCGATTTCCGTCGGATGTGCATGCGCAACGAAGATCATGCTGTCGTACGGACCTGCCGGCTCTCGTTTTACGCGGTAGGTTTGCGGCAGCACGTACATGAGAGGACTGAAACCATCGCCGACGCTGCCCATCATGACGGGCTCGTCGATGCACGCACGCAACGGCGAATCGGCTGGCACTTGCGCGAAATCGAGCCAGCAAACCTCAAGTCCATTCGTTGCGGCGGCTTTCGCAAGCGGGTCGTACGAGTAGAACGTATGCGTCGTGCGCTTGCCGTTGTCGGGTAGGTTAACTTCGGCTTCGAAGAAATCGGTGCCGATCGCGTAATATGCGTCGCCCAGCTCGTCAGCCAGAATAGCGCACATCACGTTCGCATCGGGCCCGTACGAACCCGCCTGCTCGATGTGGCCGTTGTGCGCGGAGATGAAGATGCGCCCGTTGCCGCGCCGTTCCTCCTGCTCGAGAATCCACAGCACGTTTTGCGCCATGAAACGGTCGCGGGTGCCTGCTCCTTCAGGCGAATCGACGAGCTTCCCGAGCTCGTCATTCTGCTCGATCACGTCGACCAGATGGAGGGCTAAACCCGTGTCCGCGCTTCCGCCAAGCGCTTCGAGTTCCCCTCTTAATTCGCCGCACAACGCGAGCCTGCTCTCCCTGTCCTCCAAGCTTTGGTACTCCGCAACATCGATTCCGAGCCTCTGCGCCTCTTCAAGCAGATAGCCGAGGCTGTACTCGTAGCTCTGCATGTCGAAGCCGTAGAAGCGCAGGTCCTGACCAGGTGCAGCAACCTCGTTGTACGCGCGCATCCACGAGAGGAGCTCGGCCATCTGGTCGGTGCGGTAGATGGTGAAAACGAGCGCCGCAGCCGCTGTTTCGGCGGTCCCTTCGCCACCATGGATGTAGCGGTTCGCAGTCTCGCATGCACCGGCGTCTGCCTCCAGCGCAAAGGCGCGCACCCCGCAGTTTTCGACTATCACTTTGAAAACGTCCAGCTTGAGCTCTTGGAACTCCTTGTTGCCGTGTGCCGCCTCGCCGAGCGCGATGATGCGTGCGTTCTCAGGAACCGTAATCTCTGAAACCGGCTGCGCGTACTTTACGAACTCGGCGGCATCGGCAGAAGGCCCCGTACCGAACCCTCCATAATGCGAGAACACGAGCGCAACGACTGCGGTTGCTGCGACAAAAAGCAATGCGATTCCCAAACGGGCGCGCTTACCCTTTTGTCTGGCGGATGCCTTCATCTAAGCCCCCTTATCGTTTTCTGCGTCATTCGAGTGATCGAACAGGCCGAACGCCATCCCCATGAGCAGGCCCATGCAGATGCCAATGGTCACGTCGTTCAGCGCATTGGCGAAGACGATGCCCCGAAGAACGGCCATTGAGAACGCGAAAACCCGGCGATTCTTCATCGAATCCTTCTTCCGTTGTGTATGGATGTTGTTATGAGTCGCCCGAGGCCTTATTTGGTGAGCTCTCGGAAGATCGCGTCGCGGTCGTAGTCGCCTCGCGGCAGGCCGGGGATGTCCTTGTACGCCTTGCAGACGGCAAGGCTCACCTCGGTGAACATGGCGCTCATCTGCTCGTCGGTGTACGGGCACTCTCCGGCCGCGATCATCGCGCAGAAACTGAAGGCGATAAGCCACAGGTTGCGGTAATAGCAGTCCGCCTCGTAGGCGTCCATCTTGTAGATGCCCATAATCGAGTCGCGCACGAGATCCTGCGAGAACGCGAGGGCCTCCGCCGCCCCGCCGTCCGCGCCGTCGGGCTTTTGCAGGAACAGCAGCCTGAAGAGCTCCGGCTCTTCCCGCGCGAAGCGGATAGTGTTCTGTCCGACGCCGAGGAATGGCACGGGTTCGGCCAGCCCACGCTCGATGTAGGTCTTGTAGACGCCCTTGGCCGCCTCGTGGACCTCGTGCTTGAGCGCCTCCACCGTCTCGAAGTACGTGAACATCGGCCGCGTCGACGCACCGAGCTCGGCTGCGAGCGAGCGGGCCGTCAGCGAATCGATACCGCACTCGCGCGTCACGCGCAGGGCGGCTTCGACGATCTCTTCCTTCGTGAATTTGACGCGTGGGGGCATTTCGCCGTCCTTTCCGTGTTTGCGTAACTTCCCAACGTATGGTAACGTGCGTTGCGCAACATATGTTATGTTTAACTGGAGCCGTTGTCAACCAAAGTTTTCGAAACACATCAGCAAGCACTAAGAAGCTCCTAAACCACAACTGGATAACAGGGAGGTAAGCAGATGGAGAACGCTATCGCAAACGGGGAAACCGCCGGAGAAAGCAAGGGGGCGCACCAAGCGCCCGAGAAAGACAACGACCTGACGGCCGGCGGACACGAGCTGCCCCGCGACTGGCTGCTGCGCATCGTGCTGATCTGGAGCGGCTACGCCGTGTCGATGTTCGCGGGCAACGCCGCCAGCTACGCTGGCATCTGGTACGTCACCGAGACCACCGGATCGCCATCCGCCCTGGCGTTCCTGTACGTGCTGGCGTTTTTGCCCATGGGACTTCTTTCGCCCTTCGGTGGCGTCGTCGCCGATAGGCGCAACCGCAAGGCGATCATCATCGTCTGCGACGCCATCCTGGCGGCAAGTGGCATCGCCATCGCCGCGTGGATCGCGCTCGCCGGCCCCAGCGTGGCGACGGTCGCCGCGTTCTGCGCCGCATACGGCTTCACGGCTGGCTTCCGCGCGCCGGCGTTCAACGCCACCATGCCGCTGCTCGTGCCCGAGCGGCACCTCGTGCGCATCAACAGCCTGGACACGCTGCTGGGCAGCATCTCGATGATCGCGGCGCCGACGCTCGGCATCCTGCTGTATGAGAGCTTCGGGCTGCAGGCCTCCATCCTGCTCGGCGGCATCGGCGCGCTCGCGGCGGTCGTCACCATGTTCCTTGCGAAGCTGCCGCGCATCGCGCCCCAAGAGCAGGTGGGGGCTTGGCGGAGCCTGAAGGCCGGTGCCCGGGCGCTCGCGGCCGAGCGCGGTCTTCTCGTGCTCACGGTCGGCGTCTCGCTCGGCATGCTCGCCTACGGGCCCATCGACTCGCTGCTGCCGCTCATGGTGTCGAGCTACTTCGGCGGCGACGGTTTCGCCGCGTCGCTGGTCGCCGCCGTCATGGGCGCGGGACTTTTGGTGGGCGCGCTCACGCTCATGACGGCGAACCCCCAGAAGAAGCTCGCGCGGATCATCGTCGTGGCCGCTTTCATCGTAGGTACCGGCGCGTTCGTCTCGGGCCTCATCCCGTCTAACGGTTACTGGCTATTCGTGGCGTGCATCGGCCTGCTCGCCATTGCCTGCGCCTGGTTCAACGCGCCGCTGATGACGCTTCTGCAGAAGGGCATCCCCGAGGACAAGCTCGGCCGCGTCATGGGACTGTTCACCGCCATGAACGGCCTGGCCATTCCCGTCGGCACGGCGCTGGGAGGTGCCATCGCAGAGGTCACGGGCACGCCGTTGTT
>JAFUBE010000012.1 GCA_017460365.1 Eggerthellaceae bacterium | reverse complement strand
TCATTTTTTGAGTGGCGCTTGCTTTCTTGCAGTTTTCCTCAAAAAATGACACTTCGTGTCTGACGGGAAATGTCACACGCTGGACGGTGGGGCAGGTTTTTCCTAATCGATCTTGCAGACCCAGCCGAAGGGATCGTCGGCTTCGCAGGTTTGGATGCCGACGAGCGTTTCACGCAGCTTCTTCATGACAGGTCCGCTCGTCTCGGCGCCATCGGGGAACGTGACGTCGACGCCGTCGCCTTCCAGCTTGCCAACAGGGGATATGACCGCCGCCGTGCCGCAAAGCCCGCACTCGACGAAGTCGCCGGCGAGCACCTCTTCGAACTTCACGGGACGCTCGATTACCTCGAGCCCCAGAATGTCGCGCGCCACCTGCACAAGCGAGCGACGCGTGATCGAGGGCAGGATGGAGTCGGTTGCAGATTGCGGCACCACGAGCGCGCCGTTCTTGTCGACGAACAGGATGTTCGCGCCACCCGTTTCCTCGACGTAGGTGCGGCTTTGGGAATCGAGGTACATGTTCTCGGCGTAGCCGTTCTCGTGCGCTTTCGTGACGGCGAGCAGGCTCATCGCGTAATTCAAGCCGGCCTTTATGTTGCCGGTGCCGCGCGGCGCGGCACGGTCGTATTCGGCCACAGTGAGCTTGACGGCAGTGTCGCCGCCCTTGAAGTACGGGCCGACGGGCGTCACGAAGATGCGGAACTGATACTCGTCGGCAGGAGCAACGCCGATCACGTTGCCCGTGGCGACCATGAACGGGCGGATGTAGAGCGTGGCACCCGAGCCGAACGGCGGTACCCAAACGGCGTTGGCTTTCACGACCTGCTTCACCGCCTCGACGAATTTATCCTTCGGAAACGGGGGCATGACCAGGCGCTCCGCTGAATCATACATGCGCTGTGCATTCAGATCGGGGCGGAAGCACACGATTGAACCGTCTGCGGTCGTGTACGCCTTCAAGCCCTCGAACACTTCTTGGCAATAATGGAAGATGCCGGCGTCTTCGCTTAACGTGAGCGTGTGGTCTTCGGTCAGGCCGCCCTCTTCCCAGGCGCCGTCCTTGTAGTTGCACACGTAGCTGTAGTCGCACGGAATGTAGGTGAAGCCGAGGTTGCCCCAATCGAGATCCTTCTTTTCCAAAGCGATCGTCTCCTTGCAGGTCGCGGATACATTAACACTGCGATTCTACACCCACATTCCAGCCGTTAACAGGATTGCAACGTTGCGGGTGTGACACTTCCCGTCAGACACGATCTGTCATTTTTCGGGGGGAGACATGCGGTACAGCAAGCGCTACCCGAAAAATGAGAGATCGTGTCTGACGGGAAGTGTCACACCGGTGTCATGCGAGGTTCGCGGGATTGCAATTCTTGTTGGGTCATGATCGGCTGAGCGGATTCCACCTGGTCTTCGAGGGCGGCGAAGATGTTGTTGGAGTGGCTGTTCCAATAACCGATGAAGGTGCGCTGGCGGAAGGTGTCGCAATCGGTGCAGAACGAAAGCGGATCGACGAACACGTTCATGGTGCATACGCGATTGCTCTGGCGGTACTCGTCAAGCTCCTCGAGGCTGCGCGCCAGGTACTTCAGCAGCGTGAGGCTGCCGCTACGATTGCGGTAGCAGATCTCGTCGAGGTCCCAGTCGTGGCGAATGCTGTCCTCCACGAACTGCGCGCCGTCATCGGCATCGCCCGTGTAGACGGTTGCGAACGGGGAATGCGTGTTCACGTGCACGGGCCAGCGCTTCGCATCGATGAGAAACGCGAACGAACGCGTGAGCAGCAAGCCCGTCACGTTCGCGCGCTTCGTCTGGAAGTCGGATTCGTGCTTCCCGATCTGCACGTCGCATTCGAGGTTGCGCAGGAGCCTGGCACCATAGAGCGCGGAGCGCTTGTCGTGGGTTTTGGCCTCGAGTGCGTCGAGCATGGCGTTCGTGCGCCTGCGCTTCGCAACCACCGCGCTGTCTTGCGTGCCGACCACATGCCCTCGCCGCCGTTCGATCGTGTTTCCGAATTCGTCGAGCATGCGCTCGCTCAAGGCGCGCACCGCCCTCTTGGAGGCAATCGGCTCCAGGCTTCCGACGAGCGTGCGAATCGCGTCGACGTAGTGCGCATGCCCCTGCGAATCGAGGTAGCTTGCGAACCATCCGTCTGAGAAGCGGTCTCCCTTGCACGTGAACGAACGCGGCTCGACGTACACGATCAACTTGAATATGCGATCGCGAGGATAAAGCGCCTGCCGCTCGAAAAACGAATCAGCGCCCCGTTCCACTTGCTCGACCGATTCCGATGCGCTCCTGAACGAACCGCCCTCTCCGCGTTCGCGAATGTGTCGGAAGTCGTCGGATACGCGCACGTGATGGGAACGCCGTTTCACTTCCACGACGATTGCGCACGAACGCGCGAACAGCACGCAATCGACTTCAGCGCGCTGCTTGGCGCCCCACTGCTTGGGTTTTTGCCCCGGAAGCCAGGGAAACATGAGATGCGGCACGATGAACGAACCCGCCAGCGGCGATTCGCTCTGGGCGATTTCCGCCCGAAGCGAATCGAACACGAAATACTCGGCGCTCACCCCGAGCCCCCCTTCGGGAGAACGGTCGCCGTCGGCCGGTTCGAGCTTGAACGCTCCCGCGCCCGAATAGCCCGGTTTCAATCCGCGCAGCCCCTTGTCGGCGGCATCGCTTCCCTGCCCCGCGCATGCAAGCCTGAACCATTCGCTCGTGTAATACCGCGCAACCGCGAACTCGCCACGCTCGCGCTTCTTTCGCTTGCTTGTGGCTGCAGCCGCCTTGTCGTAGGCCTCCTCCGAGAGCTTTTTCCCGCAAACGGGGCATCTTCGTTCAAGCCAACCGCCGGCAAGCGTGCGCTCGTCGAACAGCTCGTGGCATTTGCAGCATCTGACCTTAGTTCCCATAGCAGGCTATCCTACCTCAACCCGCAAAATGAAACACGGCGCGCCACTTCGGCACCAGCTTATGCAGCGTCCACCGGTTCTGTAGAACGCCTTTTCAGCTTCACGAGTTCCGGGATGATGAACGCGGCCGTCGTAACGATTGAGAGGATGTCGGCCGTCGGGTAGGTGAAGCACACCGCTTGAAGCGACGTCACGTCGATGAAGCCGGGCAAGAACTGCGGAAGCAGCAACAGGAGCGGTATGAGGAAGAGCACCTGGCGCGTGAGGCTTAAGAGCGCAGCCTTCAAGGGCTGTCCGGTCGATTGGAAGTAGTTCGAGCTCATCATCTGGAAACCCACAAGCGGGAACATCATGGTCATGACCTGAAGCGCGTATATGCAGAACTGCTCGAGGTCGCCTTCGACGCCGAATAGCTGCACGATCGGCCCGGGGATAACGTGAATGAGCACGAAGAAGAACGTGATGATTACGGTCGAGAACAGCACGCCGAGCCAATTCGCCTTGGTCACGAGTTTTCACTTGCGCGCGCCATAGTAGTACCCGATGAGCGTCTGCGCACCCATGAGCACGCCGATTGCGGGCATGAACGCGAACCCGTTGATGCGCCCCGCTACGCCGATTGCAGCGAGCGCCCCGCTCGCCCCGACCGGGTCGAGCGCTCCGTAGTACGCCAGGGTCTGGTTCAGGATCGTGTTGATGACGGCGTTTGCCACCTGCATGATGAACGAAGCGATGCCAAGCGACAGAATGCGCCCCCATAGGTGAACATCGGGCTTCATGCAGGCGAGCTTCAGGTGGAACGGCGCGTCCTTGCCGGACACGAGATACCAGATGACCGGCACCATGCCGATGCCCTGGCCGATGATCGTGGCGAAGGCCGAGCCCGCGACCCCGAGTCCCATCCACATGACCAGCACGAAGTTGAAGACGATGCACATGATCGTGCCGAGCATGCTCGTGATGAGCGCCAGCATCGGCTTTCCCTCGGTGCGCAGGAAGTTGTTTGCGCCCATGCCGATGCATTGGAACACAAAGCCTATCATGACGATCTGCACGAACGTCTTGGCCATGTCGTGAAGTTCCGGCGTGGTTCCCACGAGCGCGAGAAGCGGTTCGATGAGCACGATGCCCGCCAGCGCAATGATGGCCGATATGATGATCAGCAGCAGCACCGTGTTGCCGACCGTGCGTTCGACTTCGCCGATCTTGTCTTCACCGAGCTGTATTGCCGCGAGCGCATTGCCGCCTTGTCCGGCGAGCGCCGAAAGCCCCATGAGCAGCACCATGATGGGAAATGCCAACGTGGTAACCGCTATGCCCGCTTCGCCGACCGCCTGCCCGAGAAACACCGAGTCGACGATGTTGTACAGCGCGTTGAATGTCATCATGATGATCGCTGGGATCGAAAACTCGAACAGCAGCTTCAAAATGCTGTTTTTACCCAAACGATCAGTTGAGAGCGCCTCGCGCTCCCATTGCGTCTCTGCCATATAATGCCCCTCAAACGTCCAAATTGTCTAACGCGCT
>JAFUBE010000011.1 GCA_017460365.1 Eggerthellaceae bacterium | reverse complement strand
TTCGTAGGGGCGGCACTCGTGCCGCCCGCGGCGCGCCAGTGCCGAATCTTTGCGCCCCGATCGTTGTTATACTCACTAGCTATGAAACTCGCTTCGGTCATAGTCGATGTTCCCACGCAAGCGCTTGATGCGCCGTACACGTATCGCGTGCCCGAACAGGGCGAAGGCGATTTCGAGATCGGAGTGGGCTGCGCGGTAGTCGTGCCGCTCGGGTACCGCCAGGTCGTGGGGTTCGTAATCGAGCTGTTCGAATGCGAGCCGAACGAGATTCCCGGCGGACTCGACGCCGCTAAGCTGAAGTACGTGAAACAAGCGGTGAGCTCGTCGTATTTCGACGAGGAAGGCGCCGCTTGCGCGCAGTGGCTCGCGCAGCGCTACATCGCGCCTCTGTCGGCTTGCGTGCGCCTGTTCACGCCGCCGGGGGGCGTGCCGCGCATGGTGCGTGCCCGCGAGGGGTACTGGCGCCTCGAGCAGCCCAAAGTCGGCGAAGTCGACGATCGTTGGGTCACACTCGGGTCGGCGGCAGCCGATTTCAAGCCGCGGAAAAACGCGGTGAAGCAGATCAAGATTCTCGAAGCGCTCGCGAAAGGCGACCTGCGGGCAGTCGAGCTCTCAGTTGAATTGGGCAACGTGTCTTCCGCGCTGAAGTCTCTCGCGGCAAAAGACGTTGTGCGCATCGAGCGGCGCAGGCGATTGCGCGGCGTGCCGGCTCGCCGCACCACGTCACCGGCTTCCGATCCGACGACGCCGTACGCGTCGGTGTTCGTACCCTCGCCGAAACCCGAGCTCACCGCAGGGCAGGCCGAAGCGCTCGCCGCGATCGAGAACGCACGCGCGCGAGCCGATGGCAGCGTGGTGCTCGTCGACGGCGTCACCGGATCGGGCAAGACTGAGGTGTATCTGCAGGCCATCGAGTCGGTGCTGCGCGAAGGGAAGACCGCCTGCGTGCTCGTTCCCGAAATCTCCCTCACGCCGCAAACCGTCGCGCGTTTCCGCGGGCGCTTTGGCGATGTCGTGTCGGTCATGCATTCGCGCATGTCCGACGGCGAGCGCTACGACCAATGGGACTTCATCCGCTCGGGCGCCGCCCGCGTTGTCGTGGGTGCGCGCTCAGCCCTGTTCACGCCGCTCGCCAACGTGGGTCTCATCGTGATCGACGAGGAGCACGAAAGCTCGTACAAGCAGGACAGCGCTCCGCGTTACCACGCGCGTGAAGTTGCCGTTTGGATGGCCGCGCGTTCCGGTGCGGCCGTGGTGCTCGGCTCGGCCACCCCTTCGATCGAGAGCCTCTATGCAGCGGCGAAAGACGACCGTTGGACTCAGGTGCGCCTGCCCGAGCGTGCGAACGGACGGCCCATGCCCCAGGTGGAAGTGGTCGATATGGCGCGCGAGTTTTCGGGTGGGTCCCGCTCGATGTTCTCGCATGCGCTGTCGGATGCGCTCGAGCGCGAGCTCGCAGCCGGCCATAAGGCGGTTCTGCTGCTCAACCAACGCGGCTTCGCGAAGTTCGTGCTGTGCCGCGATTGCGGGTTCGTGCCGACGTGTCCGTCTTGTGAAACGTCGTTGACGTTCCACGAGCGCGGCAACCTGCTGATTTGCCACCACTGCGGGTATCGCATCGCGGCCATGCCCACCTGTCCCGAATGCGGAAGCCCCTATTTGAAGAAGTTCGGCTCTGGCACGCAGCGGGTGGAAGACGACCTGCGCGTGCTGATCGACGGCTTCGCCGACGTGTCCCCTGGCGTGCCCGTCATCCGCATGGACGCCGACACCACGAGCGGCAAGGGCGCGCATGAGGGCTTGCTCGAGCACTTCGCGAGCGCGCCTGTGGCCGTGTTGCTCGGCACCCAGATGATTGCGAAGGGGCTCGATTTCGACGACGTCACGCTCGTGGGCGTGATCAACGCCGACACGCAGCTGCACCTTCCCGACTATCGCGCTGCCGAGCGCACGTTCGACTTGATCGAGCAGGTGGCGGGACGTGCCGGCCGCGGGCAGCTGGAGGGGTGCGTCATGGTTCAAACCTACCAGGCAGACGCTCCTGCGATTCGCGCCGCCGCGACCTACGATCGCGGTCTGTTCTTGTGCGACGAGCTGCCCAAACGCCGAGCGCTCGGCTATCCGCCCTACGTGCGGCTTGCCAACGTCTTGGTGTGGGGCGACTCCGAAGCGGCCGTGCGCACCGGAGCCGAGCAGCTCTGCTGCGACATCGGCGCGCGCGTGCGCGACTACGGAGGTCCGGGGTGGATCGTGCTCTCGGCGACTCCGTGCGTGTTCGCGAAGCTGCGCGGGGTGTACCTTTGGCATATCCTCGTGAAAGCCCCGCTCGATGCAGATATCTCCCGCGTGTTGCTCCCGTTCTTCCGTGCCCGCAAAGCCGCTTCCGATCACAGCGTTGCTGTCGACCTCGACCCG
>JAFUBE010000134.1 GCA_017460365.1 Eggerthellaceae bacterium | reverse complement strand
TGGGCCTTGCCGTCGTAGGTCTGGCCATCAATTGCCGACACCGTTGCGTCCTTGATGTCGGCGACCCGGGTGGCTGCTCCATCACCGCCACCGCTGCCCGTAGTGGGCTGGCCCGAGCCGCCACCCGACGGCGTTCCACCGCTGTTGTCTCCATTAGGCTGTACGTTAGTTTGCTCCTTCGCTCCTTCATTTGCGGCAACAACGGCGATCGACAACGATTCCTCATCGGCATTGACGTCGATGCCGAACTCCACTGTCGGGTCAACGTCCCTAATCTCGCGAATCATAACCTCGTCGCCGATATGCGCTTCGATATCGAAGTTGTTCAGCCCCGATATGGTCATCTCTTGTTCAGACAAACGATTTGACCGCACCTTGAGTTCGCTGTCGCAAACGCCTGAAACAAGCAGTGAATCAAGCCCGTTGGAATTGCTAAGAGACACGCTAACCATGCTTGATGAGCAAGGCGAGACCGTTGTTTCGTATGAACCGGCATCCTCAAGAATAGAGCAGCTCGCGTCGACCTCCGCATCCACCTCGAGCGCCGTTTCATCAGTGACATATTGCACCGAAAGCCCTTCGTCTCCGTCGTTGCTGATCCGAACCGGATAAGCGCCTCCTTTGAAGTAGTATTGCGCAACATCGGAACGAACTGCTCCGCCGCCCATTTCAATCGGCGTCAAACTCGTATGTGCTGCACTTGCAGAACTCGAATAGCTTCCGGATTCGAAAGCTATTGCAGATTCATCGCCAGACCGTATCGATGATGAGCGCCCTTTGACAACGACGAGATCATTGCTTTCCGCAGAAGACTGAGCTTGCAGGGAGGATTCAACGAGTCCTGAGCCAATTGCCTGGCCGATGCGCGCTATAGATGGATAGTCGTAATACGATATTTCACCGCCAGTTGCTGACGACCAAACAACCCCGGACGCGAATTCGAAACTCCAGCTATCCACGTTACCCGATGAATCTGTCGCAAAGGTTATCGCACGATCATTCACGCGCTCCGCCGGAAGAACGTGGTTGCTGTCGTATACGCGTACAGAATAGCCGCCGGAATCGCTAGGCCCTGATACCGCATAGGGCACTACAGTGTGAGCCGCCTTCTTGCCATTGAGCAATCCGCTCACTGATATTGCGATAAGCTTTCCAGAGGCTGATGCCTCCTGCGCCGCTCGAAGCACGCTGGCGACATCGCCCTTGTTGGCCTTGTACGACTCGCATGCCACATCTGTCAGCTGCGACGCATGGAGCGATTGAAGCCACTCGTCGACATTCCAGCCGCCAAGCGCGTCCGATGTCAGGAAATCCCACATGGCATACTTCAAATCGTAGGGTTTCGACAAGTCGAGCCCCATTTCCTCGTCGGGGATCCATGACGAGAAAACCGGCATATCCATAAACGTCAACGCCGATGAGAGAGCTAAGCCATGGCAGAGCCCTCCATCTCCCATCTTGCTGTTAAGGGCGTACAGCGTAGCGAGTTTCAATGACCCCGTTGCCGAGGCAAGAGGATCGTTGGAGAGGTGGTAGTTATCCGCCGCAAAGGACCTGAAGAATACGCTAGGAGGAATGTCGCCTTTCTTAGCTTCTGTAATGTCATGGTTCGAGAATCCCCATCCATCGTTTGTTGGGAGAAAGGCAGAGGCCGTCTCAGGACCAGCATCCTCCACGGTGCTGTTGCTCCCGAAAAGCCATGACCCGTTTTCGAAAACCTTTGTGGGCCTATACGCACGCGCGGATCCATTGCCGAAATCGAAAACGCAAGTTCCGCCCCAAATCCACAGAGCCCCACCTTCATCGATAGCAGCCCGGTCGCCGTGGCTGAAAAAGTAATCGGACACGTCGTCCATCACTTTTACAGGTGGGTTTACAACGGAATTCAATCCACGGCCGCCATTCCCGACCTCACCTAACGAATTGCCGCCCCAGCCCCAAAGAGACCTATCCTCCCCGATGGCAGTTCCGGGAAAAACATTGCTCCCCGACCGCCAGTGATAGGTCGTCACATTACGCAGTCGCTCTGTAGGGGTAATCCCATAAGATCCACCCCAGAACATGAGGCGTCCGTCATCGGTCAGCGCATACGCCTTGTCCCAAGAAAGGGCAAACTCCCGAACGCCCTCTAATGCCTTCACAGGCGAATACTGCGCCCCTTCGGCATCCACGCCTAGCGTTTTCCTATAGTTATCGCCAGTCCCCCAGACCCACAGCGATCCGTCGTTTTTCAAAGCGCCTGAGCTTTCGAAAGCATCTCCGACCGAGAAGCTTTTCACGTCATCGATGACCCATGTCGGACGCGCCCTTGTTGCCGAATCTCCCACGCCGAGTTGTCCCTTGTCGTTTTTCCCCCACGTCCAAAGGGATCCATCGGTCTTCAACGCCGCAGTTGAGCCATTCGGGCCATATGCGAAGCGATCAACGTTGTCGAGAACCTTCGTAGGCGTGTATGTCGAGCCGCCGGTTCCTAGCTCATGATAGTAGGCTAATCCCCATGCCCATAGCGACCGGTCCTTCTTCAATGCGAGAAAGCCAGACCCCGTATACTGAGCAGACTTTACCCCATCGAAAACTCTCACTGGCGAATACGATGTTTTATAGCCTTTCTGGTCAATGTCAACGTATAGCCCCCAGACCCATAAGCCGCCATCGCTGGTGACGGCAATCGACGTACTTTTCCCATCTCCGATTTCATACTCGACTACGTTATCGAGAATCTTTATAGGGGTACTGGTGTCGTCTACCGTGCCCGTCCCGAGAACCCCTGATGTGTCGTTATGCCCCCACACCCATAACGAGCCATCTTCTTTGATTGCTGACGACCGCCAGTAACCACTTGCTCTGGCAGACTTCACACCTGTCATAACCTTCGTCGGTACAGTGACATCATTCTCGCCCGCTATGCCGTTTCCGATTTGGCCATACTTATTCGCTCCCCACATCCAAAGCGAGCCATCACTCGTTACTACCGCTTTGTGCGTGGTCTCAAACGACACTTGCTTAATCGAAATGCCGTTAGAGCCTTGTGATCGCAAATCCTCGAATGCTCCTGCCGCTAATCCCGAATACGCCAGCGCTGAACCGACGGGAAACATGCCGAGCAGTACCGACAGAGAAATAGCAATGAGCGTTTTGCCAATAGATACGCTATGCTGAAACCCCATTTGCCACCGCCAATCTGCGTTGGGTAATTTCCTAAACTCAATGCAGGCTTGAAGCCCTTAACCTTCATCGAGTTTGGAAGTCACGACCATTCGGCTTGACTTCCACAGGCTATCACACATTCGTCTTCATAATGCGGCTGATGCAATCCCAAGCTTCTGCTTACGTCGGCAGAATGCCGTGTCGAAATTCGAATGAGCTGGGCGTGCGATCAGGCGTGCAGGCCTGAAGACTGCCGCGCCAGCCGCGCAAGAGTGCCATAATGGAAACCGGCCGGACGATCCTTCGGAGGAAGGTTGCAACATGAACGAGCATGCGAGGCACAGGGGTATCTACAGGATCGCGGTCTGCATGACGCTCGCGCTGGTGGTCGCGGCTGTCGTCCAGGCGGCGGTGCTTTCGGGCGCGGCGCACGCAGCGGGCCTGCAGGCGGGCGCGCAGGCGGTGTCGGCACAGGGCGGTACCGTGAAGATGAAGGTGGTCTCCGGCTGGGGCAGCAAGCAGGGCTACTTCGACAGCTCGGCGAAGGTGTCCTACCTTTCCAACGGCCTGATAAAGCAGGTGGACGCATCGGTGCGGCAGACGGACGGGGGCGGCTACACGTCGGCGGACAAGACGAAGTACACGTACAGCGCCGACAAGCTGACGAAGACCACGTTCACGGACGGCGGCAGCGGGACGAAGTCCGTGACCAGCATAAAGTACGACGGCAAGGGCCGCATGAAGACAGTCAAGGGCGATTACGCGTCGAGCACCTACGCGTACGACGGCGACGGTCTGGTGAAGACGAGGAAGGGCTACTCCGACGGCAAGCTGATGCAGACCGACGCGTACGCCTACAACGCGCGTGGCGACCTCGTCAAGGTGAAGCAGTCCCAGGAAAACCCAGCTCCGAAGGCCCTCACTATGAGCTACAAGCACACGTACAAAGACGGCACCATCGGCAAGACGAAGGTCACGTACAAGCCCTCGACCTACGCCACCTTAACGCTGACGTATTCCTACACCACGGTCGAGGTTCCGAAAAGCTACGTCAAGGCCGTGAAGAGCCAGCATAGGAACCTAATGCAATCCCAGTTCAGGGTCTTCACGGCGAGTTCGATCTACCCGACGCAGGCGTAGTCTCGCATGCTGGCAGTCGGCTCGCCCGGCGTTACTGCGTTTTCCTGCGTATAATCGAACACACAATCTTGGTTTAAGGTTCGGAGGCCCGCATGGTCATAGGAAGAATTCGCCCTATCAGCTCGCTTGCGGTTGCGCTGGCGTTCGCGCTCGTGTTCGCGACGCTCGTTCCGATCGGTGTCGCGCATGCGCGGGAATACCAACCTGCGGGTGCCGTGTGGTGCGACGACGGTGGCGAGCTTCAGACCCTCGCGGAGAAGAACTCCGTCGATACGGTGCGCGTGGGCAACACCGTCATCTACAGCGGCCTGGGTAGCGAGACGGGCACCGTGAAAGGCGCGAGCTTCGATCCCGACACGTGCACCCTTACGCTCAAGAACCTCACCTTCAAGACCAAGAGCCTGAAGGCCGGCTACAGGGCCTCTCCCATACAGGTGATGGGGAACAACGTCAACATCCGGCTTGAGGGGAAGAACAAGCTCGTGAGCGACGCGGGCGGGCCGAGCTCCGTCTACATGATCACCGTGATGGGCGAGTCGCCGGCCAAGACTAACGTCGCCGTTACCAACGACGGCACCGTGTCCACGACCGGTGCTGGAATCATCCACACGAGCGGCAACCTCACGTTGAAAAAGGGCGTGTACAAAGCCGGCAAGATGGCCCAGCCCGGCTTCAGCATCGGGAAGACCTTCGAGGTCGCCAACGGCGTCTCCCTGGACATCGCCGAAGACAACCCCTCGTACACTGCCATCAGCGCGAACAAGATGGTAAACAAGTACAAATCGGTGGTGAAGGTCAGGGGCACGCTACCCGACGGCTGCACCTTCAAGAACGACTACGGCGAGTTCAGGGGCATCTACCAGATGCACAAGGTCGGCGGCAAAAGCTACGTCGACCTGCTCAAGTGGACGGATACGGCGAACAGCGCGAGGCTCAGCTTCATACACGCGAGCCACACCGATATCACGTATTGGATCCACACGGTCATGAGCGGGGCCTTCAACAACAGGAAGGGCAAGCACGTGCAGTACATATCGCTCGCTGCCAAAAAATACCAGTCGGGCGCTCTCAAGGGCCTGACCCTGAGGCAGATAGGCGCTAACGCCTCGAGCCTGCTGGCGATCAGCGGGAGCGCCATGAAGCTGAAGAGCAGCCTCCCCGGCGACCTTTTCAAGGGCATCAAGAACTGCGACGTCGTCATCAACTACCCGAGCATGACGGTGAAGCAGGCGAAGTCGCTCAAGAATAACCTGGTCAAGCACGGCATGATTAACCCGACGGTTCGCGAGTCGCGCGGCGGCATTGTTGTATAACGGGGGCGCCCGGCAGCTCTCAGCTTGAGCGTAGGGGGCGTTGGGCCCAGCGCCCGTGTGCCACCAAGTGCGATTTGCAGGTGCGGGCGGCAGTCCGGGTGGTATCGTGTCGGGGAAGTTTCAGTTCCACCTGGTTTCCGAGGGGGCATGTGCATGGCGTGGCGTTCAGTGCCGAATTTCGGCGACGATTTCGCGAAGGTGAGGGAGCGCGAGCATTTGTCCGGCGTTAAAGCGATTGAGGTGCTCCACGGCAGGTAATCGCCGATGAGGTGCGATTCCTGGCGGGGTCGGATGACTGGAAAGCGGCAGGTGACAGGCTCAAGGAGCTGTTCGAAGAATGGAAGAGTGCCGGGTTTGCCGGCAACGGGGACGACGATGTGCTCTGGGCCGAGTTCAACGGCATAAGGCAGGAATTCTTCGAGCGCCGGCGGCTCTACTACGACGAGCGCGATCGCGAGTTCGCGGCGCGAGCCGAGCGCAAAGGCGCGATCGTGCAAGAGGCGTCGGCGATCGCCGCCAGGTGCGACTACGCGGCACCGAGCGCCGAGCGCATGAAGGAGCTCGACAGGGAATGGAAGGACGTCGGCTTCTGCGGCCGCGATGACGAGGACCGGCTGTGGGCGTTGTTCCAGGACGCGAAAGACAGTTTCTGGTCGGGCAAGCGCGCCTACGCGGAGCAGCGCCAGCGCGAATGGCGCGAGAAGACCGTCGAGGCGATAGGGCGCAAGCGCGACCAGGTCGCCAACCTGCAGGAGCAGATAACCGACCTGCAGGACAAGATGGTCGGCATGCGCAACCAGGAGTACGTCGACAACATGTGCCGCTGGATAGGGGAGAAGGAAGCGCGCATCCGCGAGCTCGAGGCCGCGATACGTGATATGGAGAGCCGGTTGTAGGACGGTTGCGAGGCGCAAGCGTTGAGGTTGCTTGTCAATCGTGCTGGAACGCCGCAGATGCTGGTAACTGTAGTGAAAGCATCATCATCATTCGTTTGTTTCAAATAGAAGAGCAGGCCCGGGGATGGCGCCGAGCCTGCTCGCGTGTGCCGTGTTCTGGCGCTGTGTATATCTCCGGTTCACCCGATCGCTTGGCCTTGCGGTCGGGTGTGGGGCAAAGCCCTGTCCGGGTTGGTGGGCCGCTTGACCTGTGCGGTCCACCAGTCGGTGCTTGCTAGCTCTCGCTAGCGGGGGTGCTACTTCACCACCACGGTGACGACCTTCTTCAGCTTGGATGAGGCGTTGTCGTTGGCGTTGCCCGTGGCCGTGGCGGTCCGAG
>JAFUBE010000133.1 GCA_017460365.1 Eggerthellaceae bacterium | reverse complement strand
GGAGTTTAACATGATGAGTTACATTGCCAGGAAGGGCGCGCTCGCTTTGGGCAGCGTGGCGCTGTCTGTCGCGGGAACGGTGGTTACGCGCAAGATCGAGGAGCGGCGCATAGAGAAGCTCGTGCGCCGGGCAATCGAGAAAGAGCGCCTGCGCGAACGGGGCGCCCTCGCCGAGAAGCCGACCTTCTACGAGCGCTACGGCAAGCGCGCGTGCGACATCGCCATAAGCACTGCGGCGCTGCCGGTCGTCGGCGTCGTGTGCGCGGCGTGCGGCACGGCCATCATACGCGAGGATGGCGGCCCCGTCTTCTACAACGCACCGCGCGTAGGGCTCGGCGGACGCGAGTTCACCATGTTCAAGCTGCGTTCGATGAAGGTAGACGCGCCCGACCTCGTGATGGAAGACGGCTCGACCTACAACGGAGCAGACGACCCGCGCATGACGAACATCGGCGCTTTCATGCGCCGCGCGAGCCTCGACGAGATCCCGCAGTTCTTGAACGTGCTGCGCGGCGACATGAGCGTCGTCGGCCCGCGCCACGACCTCACGCGCGAAACCGAACTCTATGAAGGCGACGAAGCGCTGAAGCTCACCGTGAAACCGGGAGTCACCGGGTACGCCGCCGTTTACGGACGCAACTCGCTGCCCTGGCACGACCGCCTCGCGCTCGACGTGGAATACGTCCGTAAGCGCAGCTTCCCGCTCGATGTGAAAATCTTCCTGAAGACGTTCGCAACCGTATTCAAGCAGGAAGGGATCTACGTGGAGTAGACGACGCAACAGGCACTGAAAACCCATCTTTCTCCACTTTACGCCACAATGACACCGACAGTTGCTTCACGCCGAACGCGCTATTTGCGACAAGGGCGTAAACGGTTCGTTCATCTTGCCCTCTTTGCGGAGCATATCTGCACAATTCGGGGAAACCAACGCAGGGTAGTATACTTTTGCAGAAATGCACGGATATTTACGAGCGGGAGGACATAGCAATGCCGAAGGTTTCTGTAATCACGCCGATTTACAATGTGGCTGATTACCTGCCCCAATGCCTTAAAAGCCTTCACGCGCAGACGCTCGACGACATCGAGTTCATCTGCGTGAACGACGGATCCACCGACAATTCACTTGAAATTCTGCAAGAATATGCAGCTATCGACAGTCGCTTCGTCATCATAGACAAACCTAACAGCGGCTACGGCCACACGATGAACACCGGGCTTGATGCTGCGCGCGGCGAATACATCGGCATTGTGGAATCCGACGATTTCGTCGAGCCGTGCGCATTCGAGCAACTGTACGCGCTGGCCAAAGAAAACGGCGCATGCGATATCGTGAAGGCCAACCACAACGTGTACCGAGAAGGCGGCGTGCCGAAGCGCGTGAAGAACTTCCCGCGCGAATTATGCGGACGCGTGCTCTCGCCGCTCGATGCCGATGGTCAACGCGTCTTGAATACCATTCCGGCCATCTGGGCGGCAATCTACCGTCGCAAGTTCCTCGAAGATAACGATATTCGTTTCCTCGAGACGCCCGGCGCAGCATTCCAAGACACCGGCTTCGTGTTCAAGACATGGATCGCAGCGGACACGTTCTACCTCACGCACGAATCGTACTTGAATTATCGTATCGACAACGCCAACTCCTCCGTTAAATCGGGGGAGAAGGCGCTTTACGTATGTGACGAGTTCGCGTCGATCGAAAAATTCCTCGCCGCCCGGCCAGAGCGTCACGATGCGCTCATCGGCAGAATCACCGCAAAGAAATTCGACACCTACTCCTGGAACTACGAACGCATCGACAGCAAATTCCGCAAGGATTTCCTCGAACTGACAGCAGCCGAGTTCGAACTGTCGCGTCAAAACGGCGAGCTCGATGAACGCCTGTTCTCCGAAAGCGACTGGGCGCGTTTGTGCGCTATCATGGAAGACCCCCAGGCGGTGTTCGCCGCCGACCAGCGCAATGCGGCTCCGTCTGCGATTAGCAGGATAAAGGACTTGCCGGTACGGCTCAGGGACGCAGCAGAAACGGCCAGCACCTCCATCAGTCGCATCATCCCCCACAAAGAAAGCCGGACCGAAGAGGCGCGGAGCAAAACCGTAAGCGTCGTCATTCCCGTGTACAACGCCGAGCCGTTCCTCGACAAGCTTTTCGATTCCCTGTTATCTCAAACGCACGAATCGCTCCAGATCATCTGCGTGAACGACGGATCGACCGACGGAAGCCTCGGCAAGCTGCAAGAGTATGCAGCACGGGATTCCCGAGTCGAGATCATCAGCATCGAGAACTCTGGTTCAGGCAAAGCGCGCAACGTGGGCATCGATCGGGCAAACGGCGATTATCTCTGCTTCGTAGACGCCGACGATTACCTCGAGGACAGCGCAATCGCCCGATTGGTCGACGTTGCCTGCGAATTCGACCTCGACGTGGTCATGTACGGAATCGACGCCTACGTCGACGACACGCACCAGCATTACGCCATGGCGCACGCCGCTGTGAAAGGCGCGATTCCCTACAACGAGGTGTTCCGTCCCTGCGAGGTCGAGAACTTCTTCGTGAATCTCACCGGGTTCACCGTGAACAAGCTGTATCGCATGAGCTACTTCGAAAAGCTCGACTTACGATTCCCCTCGATCGGCGCACATGAGGACATGCCGTTCACGTATGCAGCCATCATGCCCGCAAAGAGGGCCTACTACCTCGACAAGGTGCTTTATCATTACCGCCTCGAGCGTAAAGGCAGCCGTAGCGACAGCACCGATAAAACATACATGCCCATGCTGCAAGCGCTCGATTGCATGCGCGAAGAACTCGTACGGCTTGGCGTATGGGGCGAATGTGAACGCAATTTCGTGAATTATGCGCTTTCCATGTGTAGTTGGAAGTTTGGCACGTTGCGCGGATCAGTGCGCCGAAAGTTCTACAACACGCTGACCGAAGGCGGCTGGCTCGAACGACTGGGCATTAAGGGGCACACCGGTTCCTATTTCTATAACCCCAACGAGCGCAGGTTCCATTGCATGTTGCTCACCATGACCTATGTCGAACTAATCGAAGACGAAAACATCTGGCTTTCTTCCGAACTCGACGAAGTGCTGGGTTCAAAAACGTTCAGGTTGGGGAATGTATTTGCCAGACCCGTGCAGATCATCCGCGCGCATGTCAAACCCGAAGACGAAGACGAAGACGAATAAAGCAATAGGGCGTCGACCAGGGAGGCCAGATGGAAGAATCCGCCATATCCCAAATCAGCGAAACGAGCAACGACGCTAAAAGGGCAATCGAGACCGATTGGTTCAAGAAGAATTGGTTCATCCTGCGAACGCTCGTGTCGAAGGACTTCAAGCTGAGGTACCGCCGCTCGGTGCTCGGTGTGGCGTGGAGCGTATTGAACCCGCTGCTCATGATGGTGGTCCTCACGGCGGTTTTCTCGTTCATGTTCCGCTTCTCCATCGAGAACTTTCCGCTGTACCTGATCTTGGGCACCATCTTGTTCAGCTTCATGGCCGACTCGACGAACGCGGCCATGGACTCGATCACGGGCGCGGCGGGGCTCATCAAGAAGATCCGCATCGAGAAGCTCATCTTCCCGCTCGAAGCCGTGGGGTTCCAAGTGGTGAACTTCGCGATATCGCTTATCGCCGTTGTCATCGTCATGCTCTACTTCCAGATAATGCCGACGCCGAACCTGTTGCTTTTGCCCGTGCTCATCGTCTTCGTGATGGTGTTTTCGCTCGGGCTCGGCATGCTGCTCGCATCGCTTTCGGTCTTCTTCCGCGACGTCAAGCACCTTTGGGGCGTCGTGCTGACCGCCTGGACGTATGCGACGCCCCTGTTTTGGCCCGTCGACCTTCTCGAAGGCTGGATGAAAACAGTCGAGGCCTTC
>JAFUBE010000132.1 GCA_017460365.1 Eggerthellaceae bacterium | reverse complement strand
GGCAGTCCCAGTATCTTCAACTCTTAATCGAACCAGCCCTTTTAAGGCAAGGGGGGTTCCAGAATGTCACCCCCGCCGAGCGTGGTAAAAAGAGTAGCTCTACGGCACCGAACAGCCCGAGGTGGCACTCACACCGCTTGTCGACGATGCGGGCATATACCCCTCGGGCTTGATGCTGCTTCCCGTCATAGCAATCGCGTTCCCGAAATAACGGATGAATCGTTCCCGGCTATGCGGCTTAGAGGAGGCGCCGTCGGACTGATCGCTATCGGTCCGCTTGATAGGCCGCGATGCGCTTGGCCACGTTTTCCTTGATGTTGTTGAAGTAGTACGAGTAGTCGTCATCGTGGCGGCCGTCCGGCCCGAAGAAGGCGGTCACGATCTCTGCGACCTCTGGGTCGAGCGGCTCCATCCGGGCGTGCGTGAGGACCACGCCACGCTCGGGAAGCACCTGCGCGTCTGCCCCGACGTCGCAGATCTCGTATTTCCCGGCCTCGTTCCTCATGAGCGAGCCTTTGTTCTCGCTCGCCGGCGCGTACGTGTCGTCGAGCTTCCAGTTCAGGGGGTTTATGCTGATCGCGCCCGGCAGCAGCACGGCGGTCTTCGCGTTGGCCTCCACGCTCTTGGGGCCTTCGGTGTTGTAGCTGATGATGACGCCCGTGTCGGTCTCGCCGGTCGCGAACTTCAGGTGCGGGTAGGCCTCGAGCTCGTCGCGCGTGACGGAGTAGCCTATGGCGTAAGCGGCCACCATGCGCTCGTAGCGGTCGGGGTGCTCCGCGAAGTATTTCTTCAGCACGAGTGTCGTCATGGCCGAGCCCTGGCTGTGGCCCGCGATGATGAAGGGGCGGCCGCCGTTGTAGTTCTCGAAGTAGTAGTCGAGCGCGGCGGTGATGTCGCCGTAGGGCATGCCCGATATCGCATCCTCGACGTTACCGGTCTCCTGCCAGGAGCGATACATGCGCGGCATGCCGGCTTGGCGGTAGAGCGGAACGAACACGTTGGTGTCGTCTGCGAACGCGGTCGCATGCGCCAGGTACTCGTCCGCGGCGCCTTCGAGCATTTCGGCGGTGTCGAGCGACGCGTACTCGGGGGCGCCCTCTTCGAAGCTGCTCATGATGTACTCGGTCGCGTAGATGTAGAACGTGTCGACGTCCTTGGTTATATCCGGGATCTTGTACCAGCTGGCCTTCTGCGAATAGTCGATCGTGCTTCCACTCATAGTCGAAACCTCCTTCGCTCCGTTGCCAACGACGGACTCTTACGCAATCTTCGCAGCTCCAAGCTTTTTCCCGATCCGTCTTGACAACCCTTTCCCGATGACGGTGGAATGCTGCCACCATCGTTACCTTATTTTGTAAACAATTTCCCCCCGTGCTCGCAAGGGGGTTTCCAGAACGTCAACCCTTCTTCCCGCGCCCCCGCTCGTAGCCCAGCTAGCCTATCATTGGAAGGGCACGAACGAAGGAGACCGAATCATGGAAACGCTCTTTGCGGTTACGCTGAAAAGGCTGCGGAAGGAAAGAGGACTTTCGCAGGCCCAGCTCGGGCGCCTGATGTTCGTGAACAAATCCTCGGTCGCCAGGTGGGAGAACGGAAGCCGTCTACCGGACGCCGCGATGATCGTTCGCCTTGCCAAAGTTTTGGGCGTTAACGTCGGCATGCTGCTGTCCGCATCAGCCGCAAGCACGGAATCGCCCAACATCATACTGGTGGACGATAACCGGCCCGTTCTCTCCGATTGTTTATCCGTCATGGAGGAGGTGCTGCCTAACGCCACGATCACAGGCTTCACCTGGCCGCAGGAAGCGCTCGATTACGCAAAGGAGAACGGGGTCGCCCTGGCCGTCTTGGACATCGAGCTGGGAAACGAGAGCGGCTTCGATCTGTGCCGAGCGCTCATCGAGGCCAACCCTCACACCAACGTGGTCTACCTGACCGCTTATCCCGATTACTCCCTCGACGCATGGGACACCGAAGCATGTGGATTCATGGTCAAGCCACTGACCCCCGAAGCTGTTCGCAAGCAGCTCGGGAAGCTGCGCTACCCGCTTCCAGCAGGGGGTGCAAGCAAGTGATCTCCTGGGGTGACGCCTTCTACTTGTCCACCATCAGCGCATCGCTGCTATCGAGCTTGCTGGGGCTGTGGTTTGCCGCCGTCATGCCCGAAATCGATCGCTGGAGCAAGCGGTTCTTCCTGGGGTACTTCGTCATCCTCGTCCTGGGCTGCCTATCCGGCTACCTCGAAACCGCCTTCCACTATTTCCCCGTCCCACGCATGGCGGCATACGCCACAGTAGCCGTGGAAACCCTGCTCCTTGCCGCGCCGCTACCCATGCTGACGGCCTACCTGCTGCATTGTTACGGGATAAACAGGTGGTCGAGCAAGCTCATGCACGCCGTGATCGGCCTCTGCGCGATCTTCTTCGTCTTGCTTGCAAGCAATCAGTTCACCAGCTGGTTCGCCTCCATCACGTCGGAGGGCCAGATTTACCGCGGACCCTGGTACCCGCTCCTGCTGCTACCGATAATCGCGATCCTGCTGGTCATCCTCACAGGTACGCTCCGGTACCGGAAGCGCCTTTCCAACAAAGTCTTCATCGGCTTCCTCGTCGTCCTTCTCCCCATGACCGGCGCGCTCGTCGCGAACCTGTTCGTCGACGCCCTGGCGTTCTTCGACATCAGCTTCGTCCTCACCTCGTTGTCGATGTACGGCCTGGTCTTGTCGGACCAAATCGAGCGGGATTTACGCCGCCAGCGGGAAATCGCCTGGCAACAGCAGCAGATCGCCAATCAGCGCGCCGGCATCCTGGCGCTGCAGATGCGGCCGCACTTCATCTACAACACTCTCATGAGCATCTACAGCCTCTGCAACCTCGACCCGCAGAAAGCCCGGCAGGTCACAGCAGACTTCACCGACTACCTCCGCAATAACTTCAACGCCATCGCCAGCGACGGCCCCGTGCCTTTCTCCGCGGAACTGCAGCACGCCCGCGCTTACCTTGCCGTGGAGCAGGCGCAGTACGAGGATATGCTCGTCGTGGATTTCGATACGCCCTACACCCATTTCCGCATGCCTCCGCTTACCTTGCAGCCCCTCGTGGAGAACGCCGTCAAGCACGCGATGAGCCCCTCTGCCGGACCGCTTCGCATCTGCATCCGGACGCGCCGCACCGACGCTGGCAACGTGATTACCGTGGAGGACAACGGCCCCGGCTTCGACCCCGCCGTCGCCGACGACCCGCAGACCACGCTGGCAAACATCCGCCAGCGGCTCGCGATGATGTGCGACGGCACGCTGGACATCGCATCCCGCCCGGGCGGCGGCTCTAGGGTGTCGGTGACGATACCCTGACACGCCCCTGAGCGCAATGGAATCGCGGTGTGACGCTTCGCGCCAAACACGCATCCCCTGGCTTCACGACAGCAGCAGGACCAGGAACTGGGAGCTGATGACCACGCCGATCAGGGCGATCGGGTACGTCGCCGCATAAGCGCTCGCCACATCGTCTGTTCCGGCCACCGAGATCAGCGACCCGAGCGCCGGCGTCGACGTCATGCCCCCGGCAATCGAGCCGAGGTTGTTCAGCAGGCTCAGCTTCAGCACGTGCTTCGTGAACAAATAGCCGACCAACATCGGCACCATCGTAATTACAACGCCGTAGAAGAAGTAAATCCACTTGAAGTATTGGGCGAACTTCATCCCCCCGGCAACGCCCGCGCCGACCAGGAACAGGACGAGGCCCAGCTCGCGCAACGTCGCGAGCGTGTTCTGCGAAAGGTTCACGCCGACCGGTCCGATGCGCCCGAAATGGCCCACGATCAGGCCTACCAGAAGCACGCCGCCCGTAGAAGTTAGGCTGAAGGTCGCGCCGGAATAGCCCGCGCCCGTGAGCGGAACCCTGATCGCCCCGATGAGAACGCCTACCACTATGACGAACGCGAAGATGAACAGGCCCTTCGGCTCCACCTCGAAGCCTTTCTCCGCTTCGGAGCGCGCGCCGGTGTTCACGATGCTGATCTTCGCGCGTTCCTCTTCCATGTTGGCGCCTGTGATTCTAGGAATGAGCTGCACGAACAGGACGACGCCGATTACTCCGAACCTGGAAGCGATGCCGTATCCGACAGACACGATCGATTCCGCATCCGCGACCGAAAGAACCGATCCGGCACCTGCCGCCACGGTCGCCGCCGCTTCCTTCGCCGAAGAAAACGCCGGGGTGTTGGTCAGCGCACCCGACATGATTCCCGATAACGCCGCGATGAATTCTTGGTCGCTGTTTTCCGCGCCGCGCCCGATGTAGAAGCAGGCAACGGTGGCGAGCACGCCGGCTGCGGTGATGACGATGCCGATCAAGATGTAGTCCTTGAAATTCTTCTTGAAGTTCTTGAAGAAGTTCGGCCCGGCGATCAGCCCGACCGCGCCGACGAAGAGGACGAGGCCCGTGGTGTCGATGACCTTCAGCGCGTTCAAGGAGATGTCGACCTTCTCCCCCGCTACGGTCTGGGTGACGGTCTGCCCGATCTCCGTGCTGAACAACACGCCGAACACGAGCGCGACGATGAAAACACCCGCCGTCCCCAGGCCGACCCCCTTGATTCGGATCCGTCCCAGCAAGTATCCGAGGAAGATGATCGCGAAGCCCATGAAGACCAGGAAAGTGATGCCTGTGATGGAGATTGCATCGTCGAATAGGTTCATCTTCTCTCCCTCGCGCTCCTTTACGACAATTTGCGGCTTCCGACACCTCAGGTCAAAGCGTCCTG
>JAFUBE010000131.1 GCA_017460365.1 Eggerthellaceae bacterium | reverse complement strand
CCGAGACCGTAAATGGGGCTGAACGGGCCGTACAGCAAACCCGCGCGATTCTGGTACTGGCCCGGTTCGACGACGACCATGTGCCAGACGGTCTCGATCACGACGCCTGCGGCGCAGACGATGACGAAGATCCAAAACAGGTTGAAGAAGTTCAGCTTGATGTAGCCTTTCCCAGTCGTGTCGCGGCCGAGCGTGCCTTCCTCGGCTTGCGTGCGCGTTTCCATTTGGCGCAGCTTGAATTGCAGCTGGCGCTCTTCGGCGAGCGACGGGTCGGAATACGACTGGATCGCCACGAGAATGCCCACCGAGACGAACGTCGGAACGAGGCGCACGTCCAAACCGAAAATCATGAACTGGCAGATTCCCACGACCGCCGTGAGCGCGATCATGATGTTGCACAGCAGCGCCGCTTTCCGGCGATGCCCGCGCAGCATGCGCACCCCGAGCACGAAATACATGACGGCCAACACGAACTGAAGCACGAGTGAAGTTGCCGTTATGACCAGCGCGACAGTCGTGTATTCCTTCACGACGATGGAAATTTCGTCGCGTTTGATGAATTCGTAGAGACTCCAGACAAGGGACAGTGCCACGTCGACGCCGCCGAGAACGGCAAGCACGCCAAATACCCTTAGGAACCAAGGGTATTTTTCCGCAGGTTGCCACCCGACCGCATAGCTCGCCTCTGCGCCGCTGTTCGCCACTCATCCTCCCCAATTGATGCCGCACGTGCAAATACGAATCATTCTACCTGCACATCATGCGATTCCGCATGCCATTTGCGATTCCAGTTGGGTGCGAACCATGACCCAGTTCGAGCCCGGAGGGAAGTAGGCAAGCGGGGCGGATCCACCTTGCGGCGCCCTCGCGTCAGCGGGCGGTGAGGCCCGCGACCACGAGCGTGATGCCGCGCACGAGCGCGAAGACGGCAATCCAGATGGAAAGCGATGCGGGCCAAACGACGAACATCACGCCGACGATGACAGAAAGCACGCCCGATATGATGGCAACGATGCGCGACTCGGGTACGAGGCGCGCAAACGGCATCATCCCGACGATTTCCGCAATTCCGAACACGATGATGGCCACGCCGAGAATCCAGGGGATAGCAGAGACAAATGCGAACGGGTGAAAGATGAACAGGATGCCGAGTAGAAGGTCGAGAATCGCCATAACGAGGCTCCAAGCGGCACCATCGCGGCCGCGCCGCCGCTGGAAGTACGACATGAAGCCGGCGACGCCCGACACGATGAAGCCGGCGCCTGCCCATACCGTGATGAATTCCAAGAAAAAAGCCGGCGCGACGAAGATGGCGATGCCGCACACGACGAGCACCGCCCCTCCGATGACGAGCCACCAGTTGACCTTGCGATTCATGTAACCAACCCCGTTTCTAGTGCGTTTCTTGTGCGCTCGTCAGGCTGTTTCGCCTGCAGGCGGGCCGCGCTACTCGAGCCGCCCGCGGAACGCGCGGTACACGAGCACGTGGTAGAACAGCACAAGCGGCACGCCGATGCAGGCGATGCCGGTCATCCATGCGAGCGTAAGGTCGCCCGCTGCGGCGGTTGCCACCGTAACCGCAGGACCCGCGCTTCCGGCCGAAGCCACGACCAGGTTCGGGAACATCGACGTGGCGAGCAGGAACACGACGAGCACGGCCGACGCCGACTGCGCGACGAACACGTGCAGGTCGCGCTCGGGATTGCCGTTCCACACGAGTGCAGCCACGATTGCCACCACGAACAGGATGGCAAGCGCGTAGCGCACGAACGTCAACCCCGCGACCATGTCCGGGGCAATGCCGAAGTGCCCGTACACCGAAATGCAGGCGAACAGCACGAGGGCGACAACCTGCATGATACGACGCGTCGATTGGGCGCGCTTGCGCAGGTCGCTGGCAGCCGGCGCCTTCAGCGCGATCCACGCAGCGCCCGCCACCATGAACATGGCCAGCCCGAACAGTCCGCACAAGAGCGTGAACGGCGTGATGAGCCCGAGCAGGGGCACGCCGGCGTAGTTTCCGCCCGCGTCCATCGGGATACCCGCGTAAATGTTGCCGACCGCCACGCCGGTGAGCAACGCCGGCAGAAGCGAGCCTATGAAGAAGCATGCGTTCCACAGCTTCGCCCACGCCTTGTCACGGCTGGCGAATTCGACCGCCACCGCGCGCAGGATGAGCCCGAACAGCACGAGCATGATGGCCAGGTAGAAACCCGAGAACGTGGTCGCGTACGCGGGAGCGAACGCCGCGAACAGCGCGCCGCCCGCCGTGAGCAGCCACACCTCGTTGCCATCCCAAACAGGGCCGATCGCATGGCGCACGAGCGAGCGCTCTTCATCGTTCTTGGAGATGAACGGGTAGAGCACGCCCGCGCCCAAGTCGAAACCGTCGAACACGAAATACCCCGCGATGAGCAGGAAGATGAGGAAGTACCACAGCACGCCGAGAACCGTCATGCTACTCACCGCCTTCCGCGCCGGCCGCTTCCGGGCCGGCCTTGATGAAGCGCGTCACGATGCGCGCCCACGCCACGAACAGCAGCAGGTAGATCGCACAGAACAGGATGATGGTGATCCAGAGCTCGGGCGCCGTGACGCTCGGCGAATACGCCTCGTTCGTGAGCAACTCGATGCCCGCAGGCGCGTTCGCCGACGGATACACCACCCACGGCTGACGGCCGACCTCGGCGGTGAACCAGCCCGCCTCGATGGCGGCAAGCGGGAAGATGGGCGCGATCACCATGAGCTTCTGCAGCCACCCCCACTCGCCGAACTTGCCGGTCTTCAAGCCGATGAGCACCAGGATAAGCAGCAGTGCCAGGATTCCCGACACGGCCACCATGAGGTGATACACCTGGAATATGGCGTTCACAGGCAGCTGCGAGGTGTCGAGCGCGCCGTACTTCTCCGATTCGGCGAGCGTGTTCAGGCCCTGGTACTCGGTGTCGGGAGAGCCGGTGGCGAGGATGCTCGTAAAACCGGGGATCGCCACGCCGGCGACGCTTTCATCGGCCTCGTTGACCCAGCCGAAGAGGTACAGCGGAACCGCCTCGTCTGCGTATTGCCCTTCCATCGCGGCCAGCTTCGTAGGCTGCTCGTTCCACACGCCGAGCGCCATGGAATGCGCCGAGACGAACAGGGCCACCGTGGCGACGAGCGTAACGACGGCGCCCGTCTTGAGCGTTTTCTTCGCGAAGGCGAGGTCGCTGCCCTTCAAGAAATGATATGCCGCAATCGACACGGCCACGAGCCCGCCCATCACGAGCGCTGCGGTGATCACGTGGAAGTAGCGCAGGCCGGTAGTCGGGTTGAAGGCGGCTGCGACGAAGTCGGTGAGCACCGCCTTGCTGCCGTCGGCCGCAAGCTCGGCGCCCGCCGGCGTTTGCATCCACGAGTTGGCGATGAGGATCCACAGCGCAGAGAGCGCCGAGCCGAACCACACGAGCCAAGCCGAGGCCATGTACAGCTTGGGGCCGACTTTGCCACGCCCGAACAAAAGCACGCCGAGGAAGACCGACTCGAGGAAGAACGCGAACAGCGCCTCGGCGGCAAGCGGGGCCCCGAAGATGTCGCCGACGAACCGTGAGTAGTCGGCCCAGTTGGTGCCGAAGGAGAACTCCATCGCGATGCCGGACGCCACGCCGACTGCGAACGTGGTGGTGAACACCTTCACCCAGAACCATGCCGCACGCTCGTCTTGCTCGTCGCCGGAGCGGTATGCCCGCGTATGGGCGATTGCCGTGATCAGCCCGATGCCGATTGAAAGCGGCACGAACACGAAGTGAAACGCCACGATGAGCGTGAACTGCAATCGCGAGAGAAACGCCACGTCAGAAAGCAGATCCATCGCGCACCTCCTTGTACGAAATTGCCACGTTTACCAGGTGTCTACATAATACCACCACAATTTCGCATCGGGAAGATACCCCTCCTGACCCGAAACGGCGCCCCTGCTCACTTACCGCCAGACCCAAACCGGGGCATTCGCCCGGACTACCCCACTTACTGCCAGACCCAAAGTGGGGTAGTTTCGCGGATTGCGCTTCATTCGAAGCGCAATCCTAGAAACTACCCCACTTTGGGTCTGGCAGT
>JAFUBE010000130.1 GCA_017460365.1 Eggerthellaceae bacterium | reverse complement strand
GGTAGCTGACCTCGAGAATCTGCAGCAACAAGTTGCCGCCGCCGAAGCTGCAGGTGAGCCAATCGAACCGATTGCCGCCGTGAGCAACAACGTGTATGGCGGCGAGGCGGGCATCGTGCGCGACCACGTGGTCGTCTCATCAGCCGATCCTGAAAACATCGGGAAGCCTGCGAGCAAGATGGTCAGTTCCGGGGATTTGGACAACTACGAGTTTCTGGTGGGCATGGCGGCTGACCACCTGTTGACGGGAACCAGTGACGACGGGAGCTTCGTCGGAATCCGCGCGCTCGTCGACGGCGAATATTCCTATGTCGAGTCCGTCGAACTGGCCACGGTGTTCCAGTCGCGCACGGCCACGCTCATGTACAACGGCGTGTTCATGCTGGTCATGCTGGCAGTCGTGTTCATCGCGACACGCCAGCTGCTGCGGAGGATCGTGGTCGAGCCCATCCACCGTACGAACGCCACGCTCGAGCGGATCACCGATGGCGAATTGGCGCAGCGTGTGGAAGAGCGGGGGGTGACGGAGTTCGACGAGCTCTCGAGCGGCATCAACACGACCGTGGCAGCGCTCGGCGACATGATCGCCGAAGTCGAGCAGCGCAACGCCCAGGACCTCGCCACGGCCAAGGCCATCCAGGAATCGGCCCTGCCGAGCACGTTCCCAGCGTTTCCCGACATCGAGCGCTTCGATATATACGCGTCGATGACGCCTGCGCGCGAGGTCGGCGGCGACTTCTACGATTTCTTCCTCGTGGGCGACGACAAGCTGGCGTTCCTGATCGCGGACGTGTCGGGCAAGGGCATCCCGGCGGCGCTGTTCATGATGGCCGCTAAGACGCAGATCAAGAACCTGCTCGAAAGCGGCATTCCCGTCGACGACGCCGTTACGGCTGCGAACCACGAACTTTGCGAGGGCAACGATGCAGGCATGTTCGTCACCATGTTCGCCTGCGTGCTCGACTACTCAACCGGCGAGCTAACCTATGTGAACGCAGGGCACAACCCGCCGCTCCTCCACCATGATGGGGAGTGGGAATGGATGCGCGACATCTCCGGCACGCCGCTCGGTCTCTTCGAGGGCATACCCTACGAGCGCTTCGATTGCAAGCTGGCCTGCGGAGATGTGTTTTACCTCTACACGGACGGCGTGTCCGAGGCGATGAACGCAGGTGGTGAGTTTTTCGGCGAAAGCCGGCTCGAAGAGGCAATAGGCTGCTGCGACCTCACTGATGCGCGGGCGCTCTGTGACGGCGTGCGCGATGCGGTGTCCGCCTTCGTCTGCGAGGCCGAGCAGTCCGACGACATCACCATGCTTGCGCTCGTGCTGCGCAACTGCGCGCGGTGCACGCCCCCTTCCGGCTAAGCCGCAGACAGCGACAGATGCGCAGAAAAACACAGCGCAAACGACCGCGACCATAATCACTCGGATAATCGTGTGTTTTAATAGCTGTGGATACACCGATTCACCTAAAGGGTTTTAGCAGGCCAATGCCTATTAGCGTGAAACAATGGTTCGTATTCGGTAACTGGCAGGGTGCGCCGAAGGGAGGAGTCGTGAAACCGAACGAGCAGACCCGCAGGGTTAAGGTAGGCAACGTCGAGCTCGGCAGTGGGGCACCTGTGGCCGTGCAGTCGATGTTGAACGCACAGGCCGACGACGTCGACGCGAACCTGCGGCAGATCGAGACGCTCGCCGAGGCGGGCTGCGAGGTCGTGCGCATGGCGATTCCACGGCGCGAGTGCCTCGACGCGTTCGAGGGCGTGTGCGCGGCGTCGCCGTTGCCGGTGGTCGCCGACATACACTTCGATCCTGTCATCGCCATCGAGGCGGCGCGCCGGGGGGCTGCGAAGCTGCGCATCAATCCCGGCAACATCGGCGGACTCGAGGCAACCGTTCCCGTGCTCGATGCTGCGCGTGAGGCGGGCATACCGATCCGCATCGGCGTGAACGCCGGCTCGCTCGATTCAGCGCTGGCGGCTCGGGATGACCTCACGCTGCCCGAGAAGCTCTCGGCGTCAGCCGCCGAGTATGCGCGTTTCTGCGAGGAAAACGGCTTCACCGACCTCGTCGTGTCCGCAAAAGCCCACGATGTGATGACCACAGTGCATACGTACCGTCTGCTCGCGCGCGAGATTCCGCGTATCCCGTTGCACATCGGCGTGACCGAGGCGGGCACGCAATTCCAAGGCATCATCAAATCTGCATCGGGGTTGGGCATCCTGCTCGAAGAGGGGATCGGCGACACGCTGCGTATCTCGCTTACCGACGATCCGGTGAACGAGATACGTGCCTGTTGGACGCTGCTCGCCGCGCTCGACCTGCGGCGCCGCGGTCCGGAGATCATAAGTTGCCCGACTTGCGGCCGATGCCAGGTGAACCTGATAGAATTAGCCGGGCAAGTCGAAAACCGGTTGCGGTCCGTGAATGCGCCTGTGAAAGTGGCTGTCATGGGTTGCGTCGTGAACGGTCCCGGCGAGGCGCGCGATGCCGACATCGGCGTGGCGTGCGGCGATGGTTCGGGGGCCGTGTTCGTGAAAGGGAAAGTCGTCCGCAAAGTTCCCGAAGGCGAAATTGTGGACGCGCTGATGGAGGAGATTGACAAGTTATGAAACCGATCATGCGTTTGAGCAAGTGGTATGCACCCACTTTGAAAGAAGATCCGTCCGATGCGGAGCTGGCGAGCCATCGCTTGCTGTTGCGCGCGGGCATGATGCGCAAGCAGGCATCTGGCCTGTACGCGTTTCTGCCGCTCGGCATGAAGGTGCTCAACAAGGTCGAGGCCATCGTGAACGAGGAAGTCGAGGCGGCCGGCGCCCAGCAGATTCTCATGCCGTTCGTACAGCCGGCC
>JAFUBE010000129.1 GCA_017460365.1 Eggerthellaceae bacterium | reverse complement strand
GGTCCTCCTGTCTCTTGACGGAACATACGGGAGATTATTAAGCCGTCATCACGTTATGCGAAGCCGCAGGGCGCGTCGTGCTCGGTCTACCTGCGCGTTCACCCTGCGGCTGCCCATAGCGAAGAACTTCGGATAATACGACTTAGTGGAGTAGGCTTCTAACTCGTAGGGAGTGCCCTTCAAGGCCAGCTCCCAGGCCTCGCAAACAGCGGAAGAGCAGTCTCGGTCGCCCTTCTTCACCTGGATCGTGCCGGCGTCGGTTGCCACGTTGCAGTAGCCCGACGTCCCGAAGCGCCCCGGCTGCGAGTACCCGTGCTCCGGGCACGTGCATAGGTGCCGCATGATCTGAACCGCCACGTTCGCTCTGGAAATTGCCATAACATACCCCTTTCATCAAGAAGGGCACCGCACGCGCGATGCCCTCCGGCAGATGCCCGATTCCGTTTGAGGCGCGTTACTCGCCCTCGGGCAGGTGCTTTCCGATCTCGGCCATGACGGGCGAGAGCACCGCCATGCACAGCGCCAAGCAGATCGCCCGCGCCGCCGGGTCGAGCACCGCCGCGCCGACGAGCACGTCGATGTTCGCCACCACGACGCCCAGGATCCCCTGCACGATCGTGCGGGCCAGGCGCCACTGCCATTCGTTGCCGGTCAGGAACTTCTCCATGTCGAACCCCTTTCATCGAAACTTAAACGCCGGGTTGGCGTTGTCCAGCCCGTAGAGCGCGTCCCACACCCAGGCCTCGCCGGGCAGGTCCTCCCAGATGTGGACGGTGTGGACGCCGTCCTCCATGCGCGCGAACCCCCAGCGCCCGTATACGTGCCAGGAAAGGACGTCGGCCTTGGTCGGCAGCCCCGCGTCGTGCATGGCCCACGCATCGGTCACGTCGATGGCGATATCGGTGCGCTTGGCGTCGTCCTCGGAAGCACCGGCGTCCGCCTCGCTGGCGGCCACCGCATCCGCAGGAGGATCCGCCTCCTGGAACGACATCGCGCAGAGCGCGGCCACCAGAATCACGCCCACGATGCAGAACGCGGGAAGAAGGCAGCCCTTGCCCAGGTCGGCGGAGGAAGGGCCGTAGTAGCCCTCGTCGCGCCCGCTCATTGACGCTCCTCGCGCTTGTACAGCGTCACCACGTCGTTCTTCAGAACCGCGACGTCCTGCTCCAGGCGGTACTGGCGCTCGATCATGCTGTTATGCTTCTCCACGCGGGCCGAGAGCTCGTCAATCTTGCACTCCATCACAGCCCTGCTCTTCGAGTTCGAGAGAAGCACGCCCACGAGCGTCACCACCCCCGTGATGCACGCCACCACAATCGATTCCATCCGATACCGCCTTCCATGTGTCCGGGAACGCTTGCAGGGCAAGTATCAGCCGCTGTCACAAATCGCTAGGCAGCAGTCAAGAAGCCAGGTGTGGATGCGGTGTCGATGCGGAAATACGTGTAGGCCGTCTTGCTGCTGGCCCAGACCGTGCCGTTGCCGCCAACCAGGTTGGTGGAACATGAATAGAAGCACTGCGAACCGCTAATGCCGCTGGTAGGCAGAGCCCAGCTTGCGTTGGCGTACATCGTGGTGAGCGACGAGCAGCTGGAGAACGTGTAGTAGAGGTCGGTGAGCGCAGACGGGTCGAAGCCGCGGAAATCGAGCACCTGCACGGCGGTCGAGGCGAACATGAACCGCATCGAGCGCACGCCCGAGAGGTTGTCCAGGCCGGATATGGAAGCCAAGCTCGTGCAGCTGTAGAAGATGTACTGGAAGTTCAGGTACGAGAATCCCGCCATGTCGGCGGCGAAGGTCGCGCTCGTGAGGTGCTGCCGATGCGTCGGCCCGGTGACGCCGTCCCAGGGCGTGAACCCAAGCCCCACGTACTTCGCCTCCGCGCAGATGCGCCCCGACGCGACGAGCTCGCGCCCGCTCTCCGGCGTCGAAGAAGCCGTGAGCACGCCCTCGCCGTCGGCGTAGTAGTGGGCCCAGAACCAGTGACGGCTGTCGTTGTTGGGGTCCGTCAGCACGCCGCCAGCCCCGAGTTTGCAGACGCTCGCGCCGCTCGTCGTGGAGGGAACGAACCCGTCGGTGCCGCCCACGAGCCGGTTGCAACCGTTGAACATCAGCGAGCCGGAGAGCCCCGCGTTGCTGAAGCTCGTCGCATAGATCGTCTCGAGCGCGGGGCAGCTCGTGAACATCTGCGCTGCGCTCGTGATGCCGCTCATGTTCTCAAAGCCGGAAACCTCCGTCATGTTCTGGAAGGCGTTGAAGAGGTAGTCGGCCTTGATCATGCCCACCTGCGTCCAGGACGAATGAATCACCACCTTGCGCACCTGCAGCTTGACCTCGTCGTAGGGCCTGGCAGAGGCCGACGAGTAGCCAGCCGGGTCTATCTCCCATGCGTCCACGGGAACGCCGCCCGAATAGCAGTGCCTTCCATCCACGTAGTTGAACTCCAAAGTCCCCAGTGAGGTCAGCACCGCGCGGGGCTTCAGCCCCACGTCCCACGAGAGAGCGAGTATTGCGGCGGCCATCTCGCCGGGCAGGTAGGTGTCGGAGGAGCCGTTCTGCCCGCGTATCGCGTCGGCGATGTCTTCGAACACGCTCTCTGGTAGAACACCCGACTCGAGCGCCATGTACGGCTGCGCCTGGTAGTCGCCTGCATATGACCCGTCGAGAGCCGCCACGGCCGCTGCCATCTCGCGCGGCTTGAACAGCGTTCCGTCGCCCCGCTGGAATCGGATCGCATTCGCGATGTCCGTGAGTATGCGTGTGGAAACAGTGCCTACAGCCATGACCTAAAACTCTTCCTCTTCGAGGTTCGCCAGCGCCGCTATCGCCTGGTCGACGTACTGCGTCGTCGCGTAGCTGGAAAGGTCGATGGAAAGCGTTCCGTTCGAGAGCGACAAGGGCGAAGCCGGCGTGAACACCGTGCCCGACGAGCCCGCCGGTCCGGTCTCGCCTTGCGGCCCTTGCGGCCCGGTCGCGCCCGTCTCGCCTTTCAGGTTGTGGAACGCGAAGGCGAACGTGCGGGCCGATGCGGTTCCGCCGAGCGTGACGCTCACGGAAGGCGTGCCGGTAGCCGAGTCGACGGTGGCGGTGGCTCCGGTGATCGTGGCGTCCGCGCCGTCATCGCCCGTGTCCCCCTTGGGCCCTTGCGGTCCAGTGGCGCCCGTCGCGCCGGTCTCGCCCTGCGGCCCCGTCTCTCCTTGCGGCCCGGTTTCGCCCTGGACGCCCTGAATCCCCTGCGGGCCGCGAAGGTCGGCAGAGCTCGTGCCCGACGCGCTGGTGACGGAAAGGACGGTGCCGTTCCAGGCGTGCGTGCAGGACACGCCGTCGTCGCCCTTGGGCCCGGTCGCACCGGTGGCTCCCGTCTCGCCTTGGATGCCCTGCGGTCCTTGCGGCCCGGTTTCGCCGGTGTCGCCCTTCTCTCCTTTGGGTCCTTGCGACCCAGTCGGCCCGGTCGGCCCCGTCTCGCCCTGAACGCCCTGCGGGCCGCGAAGGTCGGCCGAGCTCGTGCCCGATGCGCTGGTTACGGAAAGCACTGTGCCGTTCCAGGCGTGCGTGCAAGGGGTGCCATCGGATCCGGCCGTGCCGGTATCGCCTTTCGGGCCCTGGGCTCCGGTGTCGCCTGTGTCGCCCTTCTCTCCTTGCGGTCCCTGCGGGCCGGTATCTCCCGTATCGCCCTTGGGCCCGGCAGGCCCCGTGTCACCGGTGTCGCCCTTCGGACCCTGGGCGCCGGTCGCCCCGGTGTCGCCCTTCTCTCCTTGCGGGCCGGTTTCGCCCTGGATTCCCTGCGGGCCCCGCTCGCCGGTGTCGCCTTTATCGCCCTTCGGCCCTTGCTCGCCCGTGTCGCCCTTGTCGCCCTTCGCGCCCTTGGCGATGTCGGCGCTCGTGGTTCCGTTCTTGTCGGTGATGGTGATGACCGCGCCGTCGGCCGTTTGCGTCACAGTGGCGATGGGGCTGAACCCGTCGGCCCCGTCCTGGCCGTCGATGCCGTCGTCGCCGTCGAAGTCGCCGGCAGCGGCCGCTGCCCGCAAGTCAGCCACGGCCTGGTCGGCGTTACCGGCGGCCGCGTTCGCCAGCTCGGCGGCCGCATTGGCGGCGGTGGCGGCCTCGGTCGAGATGCTCTCCGCGTTCTCGTAGGCGTGGATCGCTCCCACGAACAGCGTGAAGCCGTCCTGCGTTTCCAAGTCGCCGACGATCACCGGCTCGACGCGCACCTGGAAGGTTCGCGTGGAGATGTAGGTATCGTCCCCGCGAGAGACGACCACCTGCGCGTCCACGACGCCGCCCGACTCGCACATGGCGGCCGGGTAGTACACCTCGAACGTCCCGGCCGACGCGTCCACGGTCTCGAACGGCTCGGCGCCCCGCTTGCCGGTCGTGCGGTGGCGCCATTCCAGGTAAACGCTCGTGCCCGTCATGTCCGCCGCCGCGCCGTCCTGGCGCACTGACAATGCGATGCCGCGCCCGCCGGCGTCGGAGGGAGAGGCCACCAGGTAGTCGCTTATCACCTGGTCGGCCATGTTCCAGACGATCTCGTGCAAACCATATCCGTCAAGCATTTAGAACTCCAAATCCCCAAGCTCGTCCAAGTCGTCAATGGCGCCGGTCACGGTCGACTCCACGACCTGCACCGAGGCGGCTGTCGTAAGGTTTCCGTCGATGCCGGTGACGTCGTCCTGCAGCGCCGCCACGTCGGCGGCGAGTGCGCTCGTCACCGCGTAATCCACCGGCTCCACCGTCCCTATCGTCACGCGGGCGAGCACGCTATCGGAGAACGTGCGCACCCGCCTTACGATCCGGGCCGTCAGCCTCCATTCCGGCTCCCGCGACGTGTCGATCACGGCCACGGTGTCGCCCAGGTCGGCGTCGTCCCCGTCGAGCGCGGCAACGTCGACCTCGTAGGAAACCTTCGGCTTCACGGCCTCGGCCAACGCCGCCCGAGTCAGCTCCAGCAGCCTCGCCGGGTCGGTGCAGTCGCTGAAGGGCACCTGCCCGAACGAGCTCACCTTGGCCGTGCGCGAAGCGTTCCACCTGCCCCACACCTCGCGGGCCTCCACGTCCTCGACGTAGTCCTTCCCGCCGTTTATCTCCCCGAACGTCAGCTTGCGCCGGTACCCGGGGACGTAGTTGCCGTCCTCGTCGGTGTAGGGAAGGCCGGCCCCGAACCCGTATAGGGCGGTGTAGACGTCCTGCTCGAGCACGGTTCTCGTGCAGGAGGCCATGTTCTTGCCGTACACGAACCGCAGGCCCTTCCACGACCCGCGCCGCGAATCGAGCCGCACGCCGCGCGAAGCCACGCGCCCGCCGGCAACGGCGATGACCGGCGTCACCTCGCCCTTCCAAACCTCGGCGATCCTCCGCAGACCCCAGAGCGCGTTCTGGTGGTACACCAGGCACCCAGCCGTCCCCAGCGAATCGCAATGAACGATGCCCCAGCGAGTCACCGCCAGCACGGCCGTCAGCGCCTGCCGCGCCGTTCGGTTCACCAGCTGGCATTCCTCGACGAAGTCGTCGAGCATCTCGCACAGCGACGACTCCGCATACACCGAGCAAAGCCCCGCCAACGGCTCCTCCGTCCGGACCACGACGTGTTCGCGCCATACGCCGCCGTCACGCCACAGCAGCCGGTCGCCCTTGGCCGGCGCCTCGCGTGTCTGGAACTCGATCGTGTCCTCGCCGTTCAGCTCCTCCGTGTGCACCATCGCGCCGACAACGGCGATCATCCCGATCCGATCGTCCCACCGGTCAAACCAGTAAATCGCCGGAACAGAACCCGACATCACGCCCACCGCTCTCGGAAGCGCGTCTCGAAGTACGTCACGCCCGAAAACGCCAGCGTGCAGGCACCGGGCTCCAGCGCGAAGAAGTCGCTTTGCAACGTCACGCAGTCGCGGGCGTCGCCGTCGTTCACGTACACGCGCTCCTCTGCGCAGTCGACCACGACGGCCTCGCCGCCCGCGAAGCCGTATTCCACCCGCAGCAGGGCCCCCGTGGCCGGGCACGAGACCTGCACGGCGGAACCGGAGGAAGCCACCAGCCGGAACTCCGGAAGCGTCTTCCACGTGCCGCCGACCTCGAACGACGCCTCCCGCTCGATGCGCAGCGCCCCGTAGGCGATCGGGTCGAACAGCGTGAACGTCACCTCGCACTCGCCCGATTCGAATAGTTGCGACCAGGCGGATGCCGCGATCAGCAGCGCGTCCTGGTACTCGCGCTCCGGGTCGTCCGGCAGCACCAGCGTCCCGCCGCCCGGCGTGCAGAGCCAGGACCGTATCCGGTGCCGCACCTCCGCGAGCTCCACGACATCGGGCTTGAAGCCCACGTCCAGAAACAGCTTCACCCGCACGTCGACCGGCGGCACGTAGGCGGAGACCACCTCGGCGCCGGCGCGGCCGGGACTCCCCATCACCTCGGCGGCGATCGGGTTTGCCGACCGCTCGATCACCTCCGCCGAGCAGTAGGGCGAGAAGTCGTTTCCCGCGTACACGATCGACCTGCTCTGCACACCTGCGCTTCGCTCCGGAATCATGCGTTGCCCCTCGCTCTCCCGTAGGCGGAAGCCCGCCGCTGCGAGTCGCGCGCCGCCTTGTCATCGCGCCCGAACGGGCGGGCCCGCTTCACCGTGGCCTCGGCCAGCTTCCCGCTCGCGTTCACGCGCTTCCCCTTGTCAGCCATGCGAATACCTCCCGAATGAAAGACGCCGCGCGCTAGATCTCGCGCACGACGGTCAGGAACACCTCGAACTTCCAAACCCAGCGCCCGCTCTTGTCCTGCAGCTCCAGCGCCGGCGCCGATGTGTCCAGCGCCACGATGCGGAACTGCCCGGCCTCGGCGCACTCCTCCCCACGCTCACGCCTCAGTGCGCGCTCGCATGCATACGCC
>JAFUBE010000128.1 GCA_017460365.1 Eggerthellaceae bacterium | reverse complement strand
TACCTGTACTTCGAGCAGGAAACCGACGCGCCGGCGTTCTTCGCCGAAGAAGCGCTCGCCGACGAGAAGCGCCACAAGGGCATCGCCTGCACCGACCGCGCTTCGCTGTCGGAGCTCATCGTGGCGCTCAACGGCTATACGATAACGAGTGGCATTTTGGTCGGCATTTCCGACGGTGCCGGCCTCAACACCTTGCCGCTCGACACCGATGTGCGCCTGCACCTCGGCTACGTTGCCAAGAAAGGCACGCAGCTTTCCGGAACCGCGCAGAAATTTGTCGCGAAACTCGATTCCAACCTGAAGAAGTACGCGCGCTTCTAGTATCATAGGTCGCACATCAAGTTCGAATGTCGCAGCGGTCGGGAACGGCCGCTGCGGTTTGTCTGGGAAGGGAGCCTATGAATCTGAACGACGCGATCGGTCATGCGAGCACCATCTTCATGCCGGAGTTTCTGTTCGGCGCCGACGAGGCGATGCTGAAAGGCGAGCAGGCTGCCAACGAGGAAGCGCTGCACCTGCTCATCGAGGAATACTTCGCGAATCCGAACCCGTCGTACGGCTTCGACCTCGTCACCGAGCTCGCCGAGCGCAACCGCAGCCTGTGCGACATGATGGGTCCTGAAAACGTGCAGGCCGACCGCAGCCGCAATCTGGCCAACCACTTGTCTGACGACGACATCCTTCGCGGGGTGGCGGCGCTGCAGCATCGCCGCACCGAAACGGTGGCGAAGGAAGTCGCCGGCATGAACGCCACGAAGGGCGTGCTGTACGGAAGCAAGCCCGCGAAGGGTACCTTCGTCGGCATCGACATCGAGACGACGTCGACGAGCCCGGATCGCGGCTACATCGTGAACGTGGGCTGGGAGCTCATGGAGCTCGCCGACGGCGCCGAGCCGACCGATGCGCATACGGTGTTCTGCGGCCTGCCCGACCAGTACGCCGAAACCGGCGTTCCGCTGTCCGAGATCCACCACATCACCTGGAACGACGTGGCCGGTAAAAAACCCTTCCGCGAAGACGCCGACCTGCAGAAAGAGCTGTTGAAGGTGCTGAAGAAGTATCCGTTCATGGCTCACAACGCCGCGTTCGAGGACTCGTGGTTCACGCTGCACCTCGACGGCTACGCCGAGGCGCGCAAGGAGGGCAAGATCGTGCCCATCGACACGCGTGACATCTGCCGCGCGCTCGACCCGGAGGTGCGCTTCCTGTCGTGGGAGGCCAAGCCTGCAAGCCTCGAGGCCTGGGCGCAGCGCCGCGGCGTGCTCGCCTCCGACGAGGCCGAACGCCACCTCGGCCTCGACGACACCGACCTGATGTTCCGCACCCTCATCGCCGAGCTGAAAGAGCGCAACCTGCTCGCCAATGCATAATGGCGCGCCACTTCGCGCTGCGGGCGGCACGTGTGCCGCCCCTACGGGGTGTCCCGCAAAGCGCCTACGCCGGGGTCGCCGCATGTTTCTGTGACACTTCCCGTCAGACACGATCTGTCATTTTTCGGGTGGCGCTTGCTGTGCCGCACGTCTTCCTCGAAAAATGACAGATCGTGTCTGACGGGAAGTGTCACACTCTCAAAGGGAGTTGCCCTGTTTTCGCGGTATGATGTAGTCACCCGAGTAGCGGAGGTGCATCTTGGCTGATACAACCACGTACCAATGCCCGAACTGCAATGGGCGGCTGATATTCAACAGCGATATCGGCAAGTTGAAGTGCGAGTTCTGCGATTCGGAATTCACGGCCGAAGAGGTGGAGGCGATTTACGCCGAACGCCAGGCGAAGGCCGACGCGAAAGTCGCGAAGGAGGAAAGCGCGCCTGCGGCCGAGCTGAAGGTGAAAGCTCCTGTCGAGGGCGAAAACCCGATCGATGCCTACCTGCGTCAGGCCAACTGGGACAACCTCGACGAAGAGCAGCTGCGCTCCTTCAACTGCTCGTCGTGCGGTGCGCAGCTGCTGGTCGACCAGGTCACGGCCGTTACGAGCTGTCCGTATTGCGGCAATAACGCGGTCGTTCCCGGCCAGCTTTCCGACATGCTGAAGCCCGACTACGTCATCCCCTTCAAGCTCGGCCGCGACGAGGCGGTTGCAGCGCTCAAGAACTACTACGGCGGGAAACGCCTGCTACCGAACAACTTCACAGAGGGCAACCACATCGAGGAAATCCAGGGCGTGTACGTGCCGTTCTGGCTATACTCGGGCACGGGCGCCGGCGACGTCACGTTCAACGCGCGCAACATCCGCACCTGGTCCGACAAAGACAACACCTACACCGAAACCGATCACTACCACGTGTACCGCGAGGGCACCATGGCGTTCAACCGCGTGCCGGTCGACGGCTCCACGAAGATGCCCGACGCGCACATGGATGCCATCGAGCCGTTCGATTACAACGAAATGGTACCGTTTTCAGTCGGCTATCTTCCCGGCTACCTGACCGATCGTTACGACCAAGACGTGAAGACCTGCGAAAAACGCGCCGGCAAGCGCGTTGAAGCCACCTGCGTCGACACGCTGCGCGACACCGTGAAAGGCTATATGGAAGTCGACGTTGCAGACGCAAATACCTCGCTGAACCTGAACGACGTTTCCTACGCGCTGCTTCCCGTGTGGATGCTGCACACGAAATACAACGACGAAGACTTCCTGTTCGCGATGAACGGCCAAACGGGCAGGCTCGTGGGCGACCTCCCCGTCGACCGAGGCAAGGTGGTGCGGTATTCGCTGCTCATGTTCATACCGCTCATGATAATCGCGGCAGTTATCGTGTACTTCACGATGGGCTTCGGGCTGTAAGGGGGTGGTCGCATGAAGTTGATGAAGAAGCTAACGACCAGCCTGTTCGTACTTGCGCTATGCGTTTCGATGGCGGTTGCGCCCACGGCGGCGTTCGCGGCGAGCTCGTCGTCGAGCGCGTCCAGCGCGGCTAGCAAGTCGAGCAAGTCGAGCTCCGCGAGCGTTTCCAGCTCGGCGGCCAGTTCGTCGGCCGCATCGAGCTCGTCGTCCGAGTCGAGCAGCGCTTCGTCCACGACGCCGGCGGCGGCCGGCACGTACGTCTTCGACGAGGCGGGCCTGTTCTCCGAATCGGAGCTCGCCGAGCTCAATGCGCAGGGCGCAAACCTTGCCCAGAGGTACAACATGGGCGTGTACTTCCTCACAACCGATTACATGAACGGCCTGGCCAATCCCTCGTCATCGGAGCGCACAGATTACGCAACTGCGTATTACAGGAAGCACAGCCTCGGCTTGAACCCGACAGACGGCAAGAGTTATGGCGATGGCATCATGTTCGTACTGGCCAAGGCATCGCGCGACTACGTCACGATCGCGTATGGCCAGGGTTCGTATTCGTTCAGCGACGCGGGCATCGAGGCGATAGAGAATGCCGTGCTCGACAACATCAGCGACCACCGCGACAATTGGTACGGCGCAGCCAGCACGTATTACCGCGAAGTGGGAAGCCAGCTCGATTACTACGATCGCCATGGGAAGGCGCAGCAGCCGATCGGCCTGTTCGGGTACCTCATTCGGTTCGCCATCGTCTTGGGCATCCCGGCGCTCATCACGTTCCTCGTCATCAACAGCTGGCGCAGCGCGATGAAGACCGCCCGCGAGCAGAGCGAGGCGAGCCAGTACCTCGATGCCGAGAGTCTGCAGCTCACCCGCTCAGACGACGAGTTCGTGAACACGTCGCTCATCGTCACGCCGAAGCCGAAGGACAGCGACAGCGGAGGCGGCGGCTGGGGCGGCGGCGGAGGCGGCGGCTTCTCGAGTTCCGGCGGCGGGAAGTTCTAGGGAAACGCGTCTTTACCCTCGACCCGTGCGCGGTGTGACACTTTCCGTCAGACACGAAGTGTCATTTTTCGAGTACGACATGCGGTAACGCGAGCGCCACCCGAAAAAATGACACTTCGTGTCTGACGGAAAGTGTCACACGATGGCGATAAAGGTGCGTTCCCTTAGCGTATAGAGTGCAACTGCTAGCTCCCGCCAGGCGCGAGCTGGCAGATGTTGCTATAGAATGGCAACGGTAAGGTAAACGAGAGGATAGGAGCGAGTATGGGTTTGATCAAGGCAATCACAGGTGCTGCGGGTGGCGTGCTCGCCGATTCTTGGCGCGAGTTCTTTTACTGCGATGCCGACGTGCTGAACGAGAACACGCTGGCGGCGAAGGGCCAGAAGCGCACGAGCGACAAAGGGCGAAGCTCGAACACGAAGGGCGAGAGCAACATCATCTCCGACGGCTCGATCATTGCCGTGAACGACGGCCAGTGCATGATCATCGTCGAGTCTGGCGAGATCGTCGACGTGAGCGCCGAGCCCGGCCAGTTCACGTACGACCGCTCCACCGAGCCGTCCATCTTCTACGGTAGCCTCTGCGCTGGCATCACGGCCACGATCGAGCGCATCGGCCAGCGCTTCACGTGCGGCGGCGACACGGGCAATGACCAGC
>JAFUBE010000127.1 GCA_017460365.1 Eggerthellaceae bacterium | reverse complement strand
CTCGGCACGCGATGCGTCGCGGCGGGCATCGTGGCCGGCCTAATCGCCTCTGCGGTTATGGCCTACATGAAGCAGAACACCTCGCTCATAAGCACGGGAGATTGGAACATGTTCATCTTCTCGGCGTCGCTTGCGGCAGTCGTCGTTGCGCTTGTGTTCCAAATCTTGAAAGCTGTAGCCAAGCGCGAGAAGCTCGGAGTCGTGGTGCTCGTGGCTCTGTCGTTCGTCGTATGCATGCGCGTGTTCTACAAGGTGCCCGACATCATAAACTACCCGTTCAATTTCGGCATAACGACTGACAACATCATCTCGACCGATTTCGCCTTCCGCATCATCGGCTGGATCGGCGGCATCGCATTGGCTGTGGTCGTCTGCATGTCGGTCAGCAAAGCCTATCTCGCGCTCGACCGCAAACGGCTCGGCGCCGCCACCGCCGCCATCGTCGGGCTCGTGTGCTTTGTGCAAACGGTCAGCCTGTGCCAGATCTTCATCGCCCGACGCTTCATCAGGAAAGGAGACGGGCTCTACGACATCATGTTCCCGCTCACCACGTGGTTTTCGAACAACACGGTTCTCATCACGGTTGTGATTGCAGCCATAGCGGCGGTGCTCGCCGTCGTGGTGATCGTGTTGAGCCTCCAGGACAAAGAGCCTTACGACAACCCGGCGCAGCACAGGAAGAACAGGGCACGCTGGCGAAACCGCAGGCGCTGGGCGATTTGCGCGATAGTGTGTCTGGCGCTATCCATTGTAACGGTGACGGTCGTGAAGGACTACAACAACCAAGGCCCCGTGATCGTGGAATCGGAAGAGGTCGAGATCAGCGACGGATACATGCGCATTCCCTTGGAGCAGGTCGACGACGGACATCTGCACCGTTTCACGTACGAAACCCAAGCCGGCATCGCGGTGACGCCCGAGACCGGCCAGCCGTACACCACCCAAGGGGGCGTGGGCGTGCGCGTGATCGTTATCAAGAAACCCGGCGCCAACGCGTACGGCGTGGGCCTCGACGCGTGCGACATCTGTGGCACAACGGGCTATTACGAGCGCGATGGGCAGGTGGTCTGTAGCAAGTGCGACGTGGTCATGAACATCAACACGATCGGCTTCAGGGGCGGATGCAACCCCATCGTGATCGACTACGAGATGAAGGACGGCTTCATCCTCATACCGATAGAGGCCCTTGCGGCCTACGGGAAGATACCCGGATCCAGCTGGTAAGGAGCGCATGATGTTTTTCCGCATGGTTAAAGGCGTCTTGTTCCGCCAGAAGGGCAAGATGGCCATGATCGCCTTCACCATAGCCTTGGGAGCGTCGCTCGCTACGGCCATGCTGTCGGTCATGTTCGACGTGGGCGACAAGGTGAACCAAGAGCTCAAGACGTATGGCGCCAACATAACCGTGGTGCCGAAAGAGGCGAGCGTCGTCGACAGCCTCTACGACGTGGAAGGCGATTCGTCGATTCCGACTTCGTATCTGAACGAGGACGACGTCGGGAAGGTGAAGAAGATCTTCTGGGCGTTCAACATCGTCGACTTCGCACCGTTCATCCAGGCGGAAGTAGGCGTCGGCGGCGAGAAAGCTACGATGGTCGGCTCATGGTTCTCGCATCACCTGACATCGAACGAAACGGGCGGCGAAGAGCTCGACGCCGGTGTGGTGAGCATGCGCTCGTGGTGGAACATCGAAAGCGGCCGTTGGCTCGACGAAAACGCGGAAGGCGACCTCAAACGCGTGATGGTCGGCACCGAACTTGCGGATAAGTTCGGCGTGAAGGCGGGCGACAAGGTAGACATACAGGGCAAAGTCGGCGCCGGCTCGTACGAAATCGCGGGCGTCTTCAACGCGGGCGGTGATGAAGATAATCAGATCTACGCGCCGCTCGATTTGGTGCAGGAGCTTTCCGGGACGGACGGGCTGATTACGAGCATAGAGGTCAGCGCCCTCACGACGCCCGACAACGAGTTATCGCGCCAGGCGGCGAAAGACCCGAGCAAGCTCACGGTCGCGGAATACGAAACCTGGTACTGCACCGCATACGTGAGCTCGATTTGCTACCAGCTGCAAGAAGCCATCCCCGATTCGGTTGCGAAGGCCGTGCGCCAGGTCGCAGAGTCGGAAGGGGCGATCCTCGACAAGACGCAGCTGCTTATGGTGCTCATCACGATTCTGGCGCTCGTGGGCTCGGCGCTCGGCATCTCGAACCTGATCACCGCATCGGTCATGGAGCGCTCGCAGGAGCTCGGCCTGCTGAAGGCCATCGGCGCGACCGACCGGGCCGTGTCGGTGCTGCTGCTCGTCGAGATGATCCTGGTGGCCATCATCGGCGGAGCGGTGGGCTTCGGCGTGGGCTACGGCTTCGCGCAAATAATCGGCTACACGGTGTTCAATGCGGCGATCGACTTGTCGCCCATGGTCATACCGCTCGTCGTCACGCTCGTCGTGATCGTTACGCTCGCCGGCTCCATTCCCGCCATCCGCACGGTGCTGCGGCTCGACCCTGCGGAGGTGCTCCATGGACGCTAGAACCGCTGCATTCCATGAACAATGGCGCAATGAAGATAGGAGGTGCGCATGAAGCGTTCGACGATGTACATGCGCATGATCACGGCATCGCTGGCCAGACGCAAGTCCCGAATGCTCGTGGCGCTTCTGGCGGTCACGGTCGGCGCCACGATCCTCGCGGGACTCGTGATGGTGTACTACGACATGCCGCGCCAGATGGGAGAGCAGTTCCTCGCCTACGGCGCGAACATGATCTTCGTGCCCAGCTCGGAATCGGACGGCATGACGCGAGACGAGATCGATGGCGCGGTCGCGCAGATAGACGGCAAGGTGGAAGGCGTCATCTCGTACTGTTACGATTCGGCGACCATCAACGACGCGCCGGTGATCGTGGCGGGCTGCGACCTGGCGGCGACGCTCGACACGAGCCCGTACTGGCAGATCGAAGGGGCGCTTCCCGCCAAGGGCGGCGAGATTCTGGTGGGCCTGAACCAAGCCGACTTCTTCTCGCTCAAGGTGGGCGACTCCGTCACGATCTCCTACATACCGCCTGATGCGAAAGCCGTGGCCGAAGGCGCGAACCTCAACGGCGACGTCGAGGGCAAGGTAGAAAAAACGTTCACCGTATCGGGCTTGCTCGACACGGGCTCCACCGAAGAGGACTACTTCTTCATCTCGGAGGGCGACATGGCCGAGCTCATCGGGACCGACCTTACCTACAACGTGACCGAACTGCGCGTGAACGCCGACTCCGACGCGCTCGCGGCAAGCGTCGAGCGCATACGGCAAAGCAATTCGGGCGTGTCGCCGCAGCTCGTGAAGCGCATCACCGAGTCGCAGACGACCGTGCTCTCGAAATTATCGGCGCTCGTGTTGCTCGTCACCATCATCGTGCTCGCGCTCACCATGATCTGCGTTGCGACCACGATGACCGCCGTCGTGACCGAACGCCGCCGGGAAATCGGCCTGCGCAAGGCCCTCGGGGCATCCGACAAGTCGATCATGCTCGAATTCATGGGCGAAGGGCTCATGCTCGGCCTCATAGGAGGCCTGATCGGCTCGCTGCTCGGTTTCGGCTTCGCCTACCTCGTCAGCACGAACGTGTTCAATTCCACGATCACGTTCTTGCCAGCGCTCATACCCATCACCGTGCTCGTCGCGCTTGCCGTGACGGCGCTCGCCTGCATCATGCCCGTCCGCAACGCCACGAAGGTCGATCCGGCCCTCGTGTTGAAGGGAGAATAGCCTCATGAGCCTGCTCGAATTGAAGAACGTGTACAAGATCTATGGCGATTTACATGCGCTCGACGACGTGAGCCTCACGATCGAGGCGGGCGAATGGGTTGCCATCCTGGGCCCGTCCGGTTCGGGAAAATCGACGGTCATGAACATCATCGGCTGCATGGACAAGCCGACGCGCGGCCAGGTGCTGCTCGACGGCGTGGACATCGCGGGCGAGTCGAGCCACGGGCTCACCGAAATACGGCGCGACAAGATCGGGCTGATCTTCCAGCAGTTCCACCTGATCAACTACCTCACAGCGCTCGAGAACGTGATGGTGGCGCAATACTACCATTCGATGCCCGACGAGAAGGAGGCGATGGAAGCGCTTGAGCGGGTGGGGCTCGCCGACCGCGCGAAGCATCTTCCGAGCCAGCTTTCGGGCGGCGAGCAGCAGCGCGTGTGCGTGGCGCGGGCGCTCATCAACCACCCCGAGCTCATTTTGGCTGACGAGCCGACCGGCAACCTCGACGAGACCAACGAGCGTATCGTGCTCGATCTGTTCCGCCAGCTTCACGAAGAGGGCACGACGCTGATCGTGGTCACGCACGATGCCGAGGTGGGCGCTTCGGCCGAGCGGGTGATCACGCTCGAATATGGTAAGGTGACCAGCATCGACGGAGACACGAGTTTCGGCAAGGCGGCACGGAAGGACGTGGTGTAAATGAAGAGTTCGGCAATCGCTATCAAGTTACCGCTCGTCTTGGCGAGCATCCTTCTCGCGTGCTGCGCGCTCGTCGCATGCGGCGGCTCAAGCCCGCAGGCCGCCCTCAAGGACGGCACGTACACGGCTCAGTCGTCGGTCTACGATGGCGACGACCAAGGCGGTTCGGGCTACGGCGTGATCACGCTCACGGTGAAAGACGGCAAGATTTCCGATGCCGAGTTTCTCACCTACGAGCCTAACGGCACGCTGAAAGACGACAACTATGGCAAGACGGCCAACAACAACCAGGACTTCTACAACAAGGCCCAGAAAGCCGTGGCTGCGTGCAAACAATATGCTGCTGATCTCGTGTCGAAAGGCACGGTTGACAGCGTTGACGTGGTTTCAGGCGCTACAATCTCCTACAAGGAATTCCAAGAAGCCGCCGATGCAGCACTGGCGGAGGCGAGCAAGTAAGCTGCAACGGAAACGACGGAAGGCGCCAAAGCCACATGAAGCTGCTCGAACACGCCATCACGGTCGCCCTTGCGGCAGCGGTGCTTCTCTTCGTGCCGGTTGCGGCGTTCGCCAATTTCGACGCGCTTTCAGCAAAGCTTTCCGGAGTCGACGCGGTTTCGGCTGCGACGGTCATCCAGGATGCGCCTTCCGGGCGCTACACGGTTCTCATCAACCGG
>JAFUBE010000126.1 GCA_017460365.1 Eggerthellaceae bacterium | reverse complement strand
CGCGCGGCTGCGCGGGTGCCCCGGCTCGGGCCTGGCGGAACGGGACGGAAACGAGAGGATGACATGACATGACTGGTAAAATGCCGAAAAGCTTGGTCAACGCGCTGCGGCCCGTTACGCTCGTGGTCGGGCATTATGGTGCAGGCAAGACGAATTTCGCTTGCAATCTGGCGATCGACTTGCGAGAAGCGGGGAACGGGGTAACAGTCATCGACCTCGACATCGTGAACCCGTATTTCCGCGTGTCGGAACAGCGCTCGGTGCTCGAAGAGCATGGCGTACAGCTCATCGCACCCGTGTTTGCCGAGGCGGGATCGAGCCTCGATGTTCCAAGCCTGCGTGGAGCCATATCGCCTGCGATCGAGTTGGCGCGTGAAGACCATTACGTGGTGATTGACGTAGGCGGCGACGATGCGGGCTCCACGGCGCTCGGCCGCTATGAAAACGTGATTTCGGCACGGGAATACGCGATGCTCTACGTCGCGAACCGTTTCCGCAACCTCGTGGCCGATTGTGCTGACGCCATCGAGAACCTACACGAGATAGAGGCCGCTTCCCGTTTGCGGGCAACTGCCATCGTGAACAATTCGCATCTTCAGTCGGAGACGACGACGGATGCGATCGAGCTCGGTTTCGCCTATTCTTTGGAGTTCGCACGCTCAGCTGCACTACCGCTCGTGTGTACGACCGTTCCCGCTGCAGAAGGTGGGATCGTCGTTCCAAACGCATACCCAATCGGGCGTTTCGTGAAAACTCCTTGGGAGTAACCGCCTGCAATCTCGCCAGACGCGAACTTTGTTACCATTGCCGACAAAGTAGAGTTTGACAGAGGCTGGCGATGCGTTATGATTGCACATGACAGCACCGGGGGCACCTCTCATGGAAGTGGCAATCCCCCGGTCTTCCATTTCAAAAGCTTCATCGATCGTTTGGGTGCTATCGGGTATTCTGTCGAATCAGACATGCTCACGAGCTATCTTATTGAATCCGTTGGTTATCAAACGTTGACTTCCTATTTCAGCTTTTTCGAACGGATTGCCTTGCAAGATCACATGAAGTCTCTCGGCACGGTAAACGATGTTTTAGATTTTGATAATCAAGCGCGAATCCTACTTCTGAAGGCAATTGGAATAATCGAACAACAGCTAAAGGCGCAATTTCAGGCTGCGATGTATGAAGTCGGAGGTACGTATTGCCTTTACGATCCAACATTGTTTCGTCGCGAAAACGAGCGGGTTGCCGCCCTAAACTCCCTTCGCGTTGAAGCAAATCGGCAGTCTCGGAACAATGCGGGTGTGCGGAGATCGTTCAAGAGCGGTGAGAGTCGATTACCTATTTGGACTGCTATGGATGTTGCGTCATTGGGGACGGTTAGGCGCATGTATAGCAATACGCGGAATGCCGAGGTTGTCCACCGGGTGGCAGAATCGTTCGGCGTGAACCACCGCTGTCTTCACAGCTGGCTTCGAACGCTTACGCTCGTTCGCAATTGCTGCGCGCATTTCAACCCGTATGTCGTGCGTCCGCAGATCCCCGCCGTGCCGAAGCCGGTCTACGGGGTGGAAGGCGACAACGCAAAACCGCTGTATGCCCTCTCGCTCGTGGATAAACTGCTGAACGGCCGGGCCGAGGTTGCCGGGGGCCTTGCCGTGGGGGATTGCGAGTGGTTCAGGCAAGAGGCTTCTAACCTGGTCGGCTCGCTCGCGTGGCGTTACCCGTCGCTCGCGGCTCCGCTCGGTTTGCCCATCGACCTCGTCGACGAATACGCCGACCCCCGTTTGCCCGCGGTTCACTTAACGCGCGAACCGCGTACATTGCGCTATCGACTCGCCCCGCTCACCGCATAGGCGGTATAGGGCACGAGCTGGGCTCGCGTTTCAATGGCGATTATTGCAGCAGCTGCAAAGACGCGGAATAGTTTTGGCCGGTTTACTAGCCTAAGCGGGGCACTTCCACTACAATTGAAACGCTACCCTGTGAAGCCGACCTAAACGGGCCGCCTCACGCACAACTGAATACCGAACGTGAGATCCATCACGAAACAGCTGACAGAAGGGCAACTGTCTACAAGCTGTTTGTGTATGGGTTTCACTTGTGCACGGGCGAGCTTCGCAGGGTAGCAACTGCAAGGCGGTTGCCCTTCTTTCTTCGAGGAGATCTCAGCGGCATCCCTTTGCAGTCTGTGTAACAACAGGCGCATGAGCGCCAGGTGCTGTGGAGGTCGTCTCGCGTGTCGAAAGACTACTGCTTGTCCATGAGCGGGTCGCGGATCCGCATTCCCGAGAGCATGATCGCCGTCGAGCTGTACCTTGAGCTCGGCAACTGGGATGAAGCGCGCCGTCGCATCGTCGACGAGAACCTGTTCCAGCTGAATGCCGAGAGCTCCCGCAAACGCGTGGCGAGCGAGGTCGTGAAACGGCTGCGCACGCTCACGCCAGCAGAGCTCGAGTTCCTTTCCCGCTCTTTCGGCGACGACCGCTGCGCGATGCTGTGGGTCGCGGTCTGCCGCACCTACCGGTTCGTGCGCGACCTCTCAGAGCAGGTCGTCGCCGATAGGTACAACAAGACGATCCCCGACTTCACCGAGGCGGCCTACGACGTGTTCTTCGAGGAGCAGTGCGAGATCCACCCGGAGCTCGAAGCCGTCTCGCCAGCCGGGCGCAAGAAGATGCGCAACCAGGTCTTCCTCATGTTGCGGGAATGCAAGCTGCTCTCCGACGATGACGCAATCACGCCGATATACCCGACGCCGCTGTTCTCCAGCGCGCTCGATCCTGCGCATAAAGAAGATCTGCAGCTGTTCCCGGGGAGGTTGGCGTAATGACGACCGAGTTCGACCATATCAACGACGCCCGCTCCTTCATCGTCGAGAAGCTTTCGGACGACTCGCTTCTCGGGCGGGGCGGCTACATGATGCGCAACGCGCTTTACGTGCTCGATTACAAGCCGAATCAGGAATCGTTCGCAAAGGACCTGGTGAAGGCCGTGTGCGAGACCGACCTGCCGGCGCATTCCGTGCGTCCGCTCATCGTGAACCTCTACGATATCGTCCTCGATTACCTCGACGGGCAGGACCTGTGGGACGCGCTCGTCGAAGCCGAGGCCGAAGCATCGCGCGACGAGATCGTCATGATGCTGCAGGATACCGTGAGTGTGCGTGACGTCATCGCCCCGGCCGTGAACGATGCGGTTGCGCGGCATCCCGAGGCGGACATCGTCTTCATCACCGGCGTCGGCGAGACCTATCCCTATGTGCGAACCCATGCGCTGCTCCAGGAGATGGACGCGCGAAAACCCGTCGTGCTCGTGTTCCCGGGAAGGTACGAGCGCCGAAGCGACGGCTCAACCTCTTTGAACATTCTCGGCGTAGACCAGGGATCGACGGGCGGCTTCTACCGGGCCACCCGCGTATTCGATTTATAGGAGGAGGGAAGGGATGCGGAAGAAGGGGAGCGAAGCCGTATCCCGGAACGGAGTGATGCCATGCTTCTGAAGGACACGTTCGAAAAGGACATCTATCGGGCAATCGACCCGGTGGTGAAGGCGAACGAGCTCGCGCACCTGCAAAACGAGCTCGAGGAGTTCGTGCTCACCAACGAGGTGAAGGAGTACCTGCAGCGCTTCCTCGACGCGTACAACGACATCGACACCGTGGGAAACGGCTCGTGGATCTCGGGTTTCTTCGGAAGTGGCAAGTCGCACCTGCTGAAGATCATGGCGGTGATCCTTGAGGACCGGAAGGTGGGGGACAAGGGCGCGATGGACTACATCCTGCCCAAGATCCACGATAACCCGTCGCTTCGCTCGGCGTTCGAGCAAGCCAGGATGAAGCACCCCGCAGAAAGCGTGCTCTTCAACATCGACAGCTTCGCTCCGAACGCCGGAACCGCGACTGAAGGCGCGCTCCTCTCGGCGTTCATAAAGGCGTTCAACCACCATTGCGGCTATTTCGACGGCGATCAGCAGCATATCGCGAAGCTCGAGTACGATCTCGACCGCGAGGGTCATCTCGAGCGGTTCAAGGCGCGGGCGGAGGAACTGTGCGGCAAGCCGTGGGACAAGGTGCGCTCGGGTTCGCTCCTGTACGGCAAGAAGATCACGCAGGCCTTCGACGAGGTGTGCGGCAACCCCGAGGGCACGACCGATAACGTCATCAGCTACTACCAGAAAACCTACGAGCCCGACATCCGCATGTTCGCCGGCCGCGTCGCCGACTACATTGCCCAGCACGAGAAGGGGTTCCGCCTGAACTTCTTCGTCGACGAGGTCGGGCAGTTCATCGCCGCGAACACGAACCTCATGGTGACCCTCCAGACGATCGCGGAGGAGCTCGACAACATATGCGCGGGCGATTCGTGGGTGGTCGTCACATCGCAGGAAAACGTTGAGGACATCGTCGGCCAGATGAAGGCGATGAGCGCCAACGACTTCTCGAAGATCAAGGACCGCTTCTTCATCCGCAAGCCGCTCGAATCATCGGGGGCGAAGGAGGTCATTCGCGACAGGCTCCTCGCGAAGAACCGCGACAACGCGGCGTTCATCGAGTCACTATACGAGGATTACCGTGCCGATTTCGAGGTGCTCTTCGATTTCGCGGAAGGGGCGAAGCGCTACAAGCAGTACCAAGACGTCCAGGAGTTCGTGAGCACCTACCCCTTCGTCCCGTACCAGTTCGAGGTGTTCATGACGGCGCTTCGCGGCCTCTCGGACCACAACTGCTTCACGGGAAGGCACAACTCGACGGGCGCGCGCTCGATGCTCGGCGTGTTCCAGCTCGTGGCGCAGCGTATTTGCGATGCGGGCGCGAGCACCGAGGCGGGCACGCTCGCGCCGTTCGACCTGATGTTCGAGGGCCTGCGCAACGACTTGAAAAGCGAGGTGTACGCGGCGATTTCGACCGCCGAGAGCCAGCTCGACAACGCGACGGCGGTGCGACTGCTGAAGGCGCTGCTGCTCGTGAAGTACTGCCAGGACTTCAGGGCCACACCCAGCAACCTGCGCGTGCTGCTCTACGGCGCGTTCAGCGAGAGCACGCAGGAGCTGAACGCGAAAATCGCCGAGGCGCTCGACGTGCTCGAACGCCAGGTGTACGTGCGCCGCAACGGCAATGTGTACGAGTACCTGACCAACGACGAGAAGGAAGTCGAGAAGGAGATCGGCAACACGATCGTGCAGGAATCGGAGATGCGCGACCTCATCGCGAGCCTGTTCAAGGATGTGTGCGGCGCGAGCAAGGTCACCTACAAGGACGGCGCGTTCGAGCATTCGTATTCTTATAACCTGAAGATCGACGGCGAGGGCCAGGGCCTGCAGAAATACGACCTCACCGTGAACATCGCCACCGACCAGGAAAGCGACCAGATGTTTGGCGAGGTGGTTCCCACGCCGCCGAAGACGCTCACGATCGCGCTTCGCGACAGCCACGACTTCATCGTGGGCGTGCGCACCTTCAAGCAGACCGAGCGCTACACGCAAGTCGCGAGCGGCGGCAGCGAGGTGCGTGCGACGATCATTCGCGACAAGCAGATGGCCAACGGCAAGCTCTACGCGCGTTTGCGGCTCCAGATCGAGGATCTGCTCTCGAACGCCTCGTTCAACGCGGGCGGCGTGGACGTCACCGACCGCGTGAGCGGGACGTCCGCTTCGGCCGTTAACTCGGCGGCCCAAGAGCTCGTGCGCCGCTCGTATACCGGCCTGCAGCAGATCGGCACCAAGATCACCGACAACGACGTGTACTCGCAGTGCGTCAGCCCCGCGATGTCACTCGGCTTGCCCGAATACTGCGAGACGGTTCTCGCGCGCATCCGCCTGACCCGCGATCTCGGTATGACCACCATAGCCGGCGACGGGCAGACGAGCCTTACGGGCTTCTTCACGAAGAACGAGTTCGGCTGGCCCGAGATCGCCGTGCGCTCGGCGGTGGCATGCCTGTACGCGGCGAATAAGGTCGAGGTGCGTAAGGCCGGCTCGGCAGTAGAGGGGGCCGAGCTCGCTGACGCCCTGAAGCGCAAGCGCGACCTCGACAAGCTCACCGTCTCGATCATCGAGGAGGTCTCGGTCGACGAGATAGCGAGCCTGACGAGCAGCTACCGCGCCTTCACCGGCACCAGCCCGAAGGGCACCGACCAGAAGACGATCGCGCTCGAGCTCGCGCAGTTCACCGAGTCTCTGGTGAAGGGGCTCGAGAACTCGGCGTCGGCCGCGCAGTCGTTCCCGTTCGCCAAGGAATACGCCGAAGCGCTCACGGCATTGCGCGCATGCGCGGAAAACGCATCCGATTGGAAGTGGACGCTCTACGAGTTTCCCGGGCAGGCCGAAGCGCTCACGGCCGCCAAGGACGACCTCACCCGGATGAAGTCGTTCGTCGACGGCTCTCCCATGAGCGCGCGCTGGTCTGAGCTGTGCGCGTTCGTCGCGTCGAGGGCCGAGAGCCTGTCGGATTTGGGCTTGGCCGGCGACGAGCTCGACGGTATCCGCCGCATCATCGCCGATCCGGAATGCTTCAAGAGCGGCGAGATCCCGCAAGCGCACAAAGCGATGAGCGAGCTTGCCGCGAAAGCCGATGCGAAGATCGGCGGGCTTAGGGATACGGCGGTCGAGGCGCTCGCGGGGTATCGTCGGTCGTATGAAGACACGTACGACATGGACTCGTTGCCAGAGGCGACGCGAGAACGTTTTGCGGGGTTGTTCGATGGGGCGGCTGAAAATCTCGCCGCCATTGCATCGCCTTACGCGATTCGCTCGTTCGTCGATGACTTCAAGCGCGAGAACGCGGCGGCCCTCCTGGGCCTCGTGGAACCTGAGCCCAAGCCCGATCCGGATGCCAAGGCCAAACCGACCTCCGAGCCTGAGCGTACGGCGCCTCTGCGTGCCGGTATCGGCGGCGGGAATTCCGATGGAGGCCAGGGCGCCGTTCAGGGAGGCGACCAGAACGGCAGCCGAAACGGCGACCAGCAAGGCGACAAGGTCGACGATGGGGGCGTAAACCAAGGCAGCAGAAGCCCCGTTGCCCAGGGCGGCGAACAGGCGAAACGGGCCAAGCGGGCAATCCCCGTCGGGAAGCTCGCGGTTGCCGGATACAACAAGCCCTCCATCGCAGACGAGGCGGACGCCCAAGCGTATGTCGATGCGCTGAAGGCCGCCATCCTCGAGGCTATCGCCGCCGGCGACATCGTCGTGAGCTAGGTGCGTCATGGATATCGATTACCAGGAAATCGGCAGCAGGCTCGAAGCGGCCTTCCAAGACGGCACGAGGCTCGTGTTCTGGGAAGACGAGCAGGGGGAATACGGGGACGCCCCCGATGCCGTGGCGCTCGAGTGCGCCGACATCATCGACGTGACGGGCCACGAACTCGCGGCCAAACGCGTCATATTGCGCGAACGGAAACACGACAGGCTCGTCGTGTACCGTTCGGGCGAGATCCCGCATGCGGGCAAGGACCTGCTGCTCGACGTGAAGCTTTCCGCCAAGCCGTTCGTCTGCTCGACGGAGGGGCTCTGGGCCGACGAATGCGGCATTCCCGCCGAGCTCGCCCAAACCATCGCCGACCATGCGGCGTTCTTCAAGAACAAGGAGCGACGCGCGGCGCTGGCCGCCTGCCCCTTGCCGAAGGATAACCCGGAGGCCCTGCGCTTCGCGATGGTGGCGTCCCTTTTGAAATCCTGCGATGCGCAGCCGCGCGACGCGGCACGTGCCATGGCAAAGCGCGCCCTCGTGGAATGGTCGCGCGGGGACGAGCAATCGATGCGCATGCTCGGGGATGCGGGGCTTGCGTCGTCGTTCTGGTCGGCGATGCGCGAGCATATCGGCTACACCGCGCCCGATACCGAGCAACCGAGCGTCGGCGATTTCGCCTTCCGCCTCCTCGAGGGCCGGTGCGGTAAGCTCATCGAAGATGCGGGGAAGGCGAGCGAGGCGGAATCCGCTCACCTGCTCGACGACCTCGCGCGCGATAAGACGCGCGACGCGTTCGACCGTATCGTGGGCGAATACGCGTCGGCAGTTGCCTCGATGGTGCCCGACGATGCGAAAACCGTCGACCTCCTCGAAAGCGTCGACGCGATTCCGCAGATCGACGAGTGGATCCTCACCGAACTCGCTTCCGTCCTGGCGCATGGCGAGGCAGATGCTCGCAAGGCCGAGCACGTTTGGGCGGCGAGGCGCTACGGGTTGTTCGCCGACCGCTTCCAATATCATTACGAGGTCGTCATCGCCATAGGCGAGTTTTCGCGGGAATTCCGCGCATACAAGAGGGAATGCGCATCGGGGGCAGGGCTCGCCGCGGTGCTCGAGCGCTACTGCGTGTCCTGGCACATGGTAGACAGGCGCTACCGCGAGGTGTTCCTGGCCCATTCGCTTATGCCGAACGGGACCTTCAAGATCGCGCTAGCGGATGCAGTGAAGCGCGTACAGGCCGATTACGACTGGTTCCTCATGGACCTCACCGACCGGTGGCAAGTGCACCTCCTCGACGAGGGCGCATGGCCCCCGGAATCGATCGAGTCGCAAGACGGGTTCTTCCGCAACCGCATCGAGATGGAATTCCCGCGTGCGGAGAAAGGAAAGCGCGTAGGCGTCATCATATCCGCCGCGATGCGCGACGAGGTAGGGCGCGACCTGGCGAGCCGGCTCGCCGCCACGAAGGCGAAGGGCCTCGCGGGCAAGGCATCGGTCGAATGCTCGCATATCCTCGGCATGATCCCGAGCTACACCCAGCTCGGGATGGCGGCCCTCCTGCCTGAAGGGGCGATGGAAATCGACCCCGCCACCACGGCCGTGACCAAAGACGGCAAGCCGACGCTCGGCACGGCGAACCGCGCGAAGATCATAGGCGAGCGCATGGCGAACAGCGCGGTTATGAAAGCGGCCGATGTGCTCGACGTCCCGAAGCTCGACCTGGCGGATGCGCCCGTCGCCGTCGTGTACCACAACGTCATCGACAAGGTGGGGGACGAGAGCGAGACCGAGGGCAGGGTGTTCGAGGCGGTCGAGCAGGCGTGCAACGAGGTCGAGCGCCTCGTGCAGACGCTCGTGCGCGCCGGTTGCGGCAAGGTTCTCGTGACGAGTGACCACGGCTTCCTGTTCCAGATGCAGAACCCCGAATCGTACGCGTACGTCGAGGTGCCGGGGCTTTCGCAGTTGAAGTCCGACGAGAGCGTGAGCTGCGACCATACGCGGCGCTTCGTCGTGGGAAAGACAATCCCGAAGAGCGATTCGCTCATCGAATACGCCGCCGTCGACCTCTCGCTCGAAGGCGACTACCGCGTGGCCATTCCGCGTGGCGTCACCAGGTTGCGTTTGCGCGGCAGCGGCGCGCGTTTCGTGCACGGCGGCGCCTCCCTGCAAGAGAACGTCATTCCCGTCATCACCGTGACGGTCTCGAAGGACGTTTCGGGGTCGCGCCCGACGGGCGTCGAGGGCTTCGCGACGGGGCGCACCGTGATCACCGGTCACGATGTGTCGGTCATCGTGTACCAGGTCGACCCGTGTGGCAACCGCATCGGGCCCCAGACCGTGAAAGTGGGGGCGTATGCCGCCGACGGGTCGCTCGTGAGCTCGGTCGAGAAGACGATCGAGCTGTCGAGCGAATCGGGCGACGTCGAAGAGCGCAAGACGCGTGTCACGCTGCCCCTGCTCGACGAGGTCGACGCGCACGCGAGCGTCTTCGTGCGCAT
>JAFUBE010000125.1 GCA_017460365.1 Eggerthellaceae bacterium | reverse complement strand
AGGTCGGGGTTGGTCTTCTTGAACGTCTCCTTGATCGAGAGCACCATATCCTCTCACGGCTCGATGAGCGCGGCGCGGACGTCTTCCGACTGGATCGTGACCTCTTTCGGCTGCTCGGTGACCATGTCCTGGCCCGAGATGATCATGTCACGCTCGTGGCCGTCCTCGAACGGCAGGATGGAGCCGATCTTGATCTTGATGACCTCGGCCGTGCGCTCGCCGATCTTTATGCCGAGCAGGTCGCGCAGGTGCACGAGGATGGCTTCGTCCATCTTGTTGCCGGCCAAGCGCAGCGAGCTCGACGTGACGATGCCGCCGAGCGAGATAACCGCGACCTCGGTCGTGCCGCCGCCGATGTCGACCACCATGGATCCGGTCGGCTCGGTAACGGGAAGGTCGGCGCCCATAGCCGCCGCCATGGGCTCCTCGATGAGGTACGCCTGGCGTGCGCCTGCTTGGATGGCGGCCTCGAACACCGCGCGCGTCTCCACCGAAGTGGCTCCGCACGGTATGCAGATGACGATGCGCGGCTTGCTCTGCCACGGGTACTTGCGCGGCGCAGCCTTGTTGATGAACGCCGAGATCATTGCCTCGGTGACGTCATAATCGGCGATGACGCCGTCTTTCAGGGGGTGTTCGGCGGAAAATGCGTCGGGCGTGTGGTTGATCATGTTCTTCGCTTCGTGGCCGACGGCGAGCACGCGATGCGTCGACTTCTCGATGGCGACCACGCTCGGCTCGTTGATGACGATGCCCTCGCCCGACATGGCGATCAGCGTGTTCGCCGTGCCCACGTCGATGGCCATGTCAGCCGACATGTTGCCCCCGAGGCCCGAAAACGAACCGGATATCCTATCGAAAATAGACATTCAGGTTAGCCCCTTGTCCAGTGTCTTCATTTGGATTGAAATTCTAACATGCATGCCCTCTGAACGGGGAAACTTCACACCCGCCACACCCTCTGTGAACAGGTTGTGGAACAGCCCATTTTCATGCGGGGAGCAGCCCTTCAACAAAGCCCCGATGCCGACCTACCGCCCGGTGGTTTTCGGTACCGTCATGCTCGGAGACGGTCCCCGAGCTGCAAACCACGCGCTTGGGGACTGTCCCTCAAGTATGCGGTTTGCGACAGAACGGGGGTAACCATGGACCGGAAGAGAAGTTGGGCGCTCGCAGTATGCACGGTCTTCGCGATCACAGCGCTTGCAGCATGCAGCCAGATGGGCGCGGAGTACTCGCAGGGCGGCAATGGAAGAATCTCGGCGGCAGACCCGCAGGTTCTACAGTCGGAATCGGCTATCGGAAACGAGAAAGCACGCGAGATCGCGCTTGCGCATGCGGGCTTCGATGCCGATGACGTGACGATCGTCTACGAGGGCCGCACGACCGAGTACGACGAGCTCATGCACGAGGTGGAATTCTATGAGGGCACGCGAGAATACGATTACCTGATCGACGCGGCGACCGGTGACATCGTGTCGTTCGACGAGGACGCCGAGCGCTACGTCATCGCCGACTGGCACCGCGACACTCCCCCATCGACCGACAGCGACACGTTCATCGGAGATGACACCGCCAAGGCCATCGCGCT
>JAFUBE010000124.1 GCA_017460365.1 Eggerthellaceae bacterium | reverse complement strand
CACGCGAGTTCTCGGTGCCGCGGAAAGCCGCGTACGCCGACCCGTCGGGGAAGAAAAACGTGCAGGCGGCGAACTGCTTCTCGAAATGCCCCGAGACTTCGTTGATGTAATAGCCTATGTTCAGGGCCATGAATCGTGGTGAAGCGAGCAGTGCGGCAAGGAATTCGTCGCCGCCCATGCGTTCGAGCCATATATCGCCGAACAGTTCGGCGTGCGAGATGCCGCAAAGAGCAATCGGCAACGGTACGAGCTCGGTTGGGACGGTGCGGCCGAGCATGCCGTTCTCGAGGTAGAAGTACGCGATGGTCGTGAGGACAAGACTGTCGGCGTCGTTGAGCGGCACATCATCAAACGACGCACGCTGCCCATGCAAGTATTCGACTATGGTGTGCTCCATGACGCCCCCGTTGCTCGCTGCATGTTCATGGCCGGTCCTGCTGCCCATTGCCCTGGATGCTAGCTCATTGTTCTGCCGAACGTCTCCCAGTATACAAGCTCTGGTTCGCCGTTGTGCGCAGCCGGCTTCCCGCAGGGATGCGGTGCCATAAGGCGCATGGCCCCGGCGAATTCCGCGGCCAGAATCGACCGAGCCTAAGCTGGACCGCTCCCTCTGCGTCCGCGAAGCAAGAAAAGAGCCAGGTCGCGGGGTTTGTCGCAACCCCTGCGGCCCGGCTTTCGGGCGTGTTGTGCCGCGCACGAGGCACATACGTCCCACGCACTTGCCGTACTCGAGCGCGGTCTCGTACCACGCGTCGAAGTTCTCGACCTTGAAGTGGTCGCACACGATGGAGCAGTCCATCACGAACCCGCTGCCGGGCGTGCAGGCGTCGAGCATGCTCTTGGTTTCTTCCACCACGCGCTCGGGCTTGCCGTAGGCCAGGAGCGCCCTGGGCAGGTTGCCGCACGCGCAGGTGTGGCTCTCGAAACACCTTGCAGGCACGCTCGATATTCACTTGTTCGACATGCCCAGTATGCCCGCAGGCAGCAGGTCGCGGATCACCTCCAGACGGTCGTTGCACTTGCCCTTGAAGAAAATGTCGGAGAAGGGCGCGATGCTGGCGAAGTGGCCAAACTTCTCGAACTGGATGAAGTCAAGCTTGACCAGCCCCTTCAGCTTGTCGTGGCGGCGCGTCCGCACTTTGGGACACATCTTTATTGTTATCCTGAGCGGAGGGGCGCGCAGCGCCCCGCAGTCGAAGGACCTCCAGCGCCCCGGTCTGGGGAGATCCTTCGGCTACGGCCTTCGGCTTCCGCTCAGACAGACAGAAGGCCGATAAAAAACGCGTTTCCTTAGGTTCCATGCTCCTGATTTCGTAATCCATGCCCACCACCTCATTTGGTACGGTTAGCGCATTCTCTTCGGCTTCGGCAGCTCTGCGAGCATGTCGGAAACCACCTCGGTGATGCGAGCTGGGTCCTCGCTGTCGATGAGCAGTATGGGCTTTGCGTCTTCGCAGGGAGTCTGCTCCTCGGGGAACGCGGGTCACGGCAACCCTTTCTCGATGGCTATTCGGTTCCGACAAGGTCGCCGCCATTCGCGATGAACTCCATGAGGTTGAGGTGCCGCACGCCGTCGCGGCGCTGTAGCAGCGGGTCCATGGTGAACAGGTAGCGCGGGTACGAGTCCCTGATCTTCTCGAAGGTGCGGTACTCGCGGTCCTCGGTGGCGCGGTCGGCGACGGTCATCGCCACCTGGATGTAGAAGTAGTCGCCGAACGCCCTGCGCGCCACGAAGTCGCACTCGAGCGGACCGATGCGGCCGACGCTCACCAT
>JAFUBE010000123.1 GCA_017460365.1 Eggerthellaceae bacterium | reverse complement strand
CGACCGAGCCCGCGGCGTTGAAGAAACCGAATTCGCCGAGCAGGCCGAGCAAGCCGAGCACGATGATGACTGCAGCGACAGCCGACACGACAGCTGCGATGATGGCGATGATTACGATAGGCGAGTCTTCCATGTGATGTCCCTCGTTCCGCTTGTTCGAAGTTGCCTGTATATGATAATGGTTTTCGCAGTCGCGCGAAAGACGACATCTTGCGGAATCGGGGAGCGGGCACCCGTGCGCCGATCGAGCGCACAGGCAACGGAAATAGGTGCTGCTTCAAATACTGCGCATGAAAAGCGACGAACCCGGAGGGGTTCTCCGGGTTCGCGGTTCACGGGCGGGGATGGCGCCGCCCGGGTTAGCCAAGCGGTCGCTAGCGCTGGTTGAGCATCCAGACCGCTTTCTGGAACAGCTCGATGTAGGCGTCGCACTTGATGGCGACGATGTCGAGCTCGTCTTCCTCGGCTTTCGTCTTGATGTCCTTCACGAGCTCGAGGATGTGCTCGAAATCCTTGGCGACTGCGGCAAACGCCTCCTTCGATGTGATGAAAGCGCCTTTGCTCTGCTTGATGTCGGAAGCCTTCAGGAATTCCTCGACCGTTGAAATCGGCTTCATATCGCACATCAGCATGACCTCGGCTACTTCGTCTACGAGCGCGCTCACCTGGTTGTAGAACTCTTCGAGCTGCTGATGCGCCTGGAAGAAATCCGGGCCCTTCACGTACCAATGCAGCTGTTGCAGCTTGTGTGTCTCGATCACCAAGTCAGCCAGCAATTCGTTCAGCTTCTTATCCATGGAAACCTCCTCGTCCTTTCTTTGTTGGCTTGGCTTCGCGGCTATTGTAAGCATGGAATCGCGAGGTTTCCGTTTTGGTAGGCATTATGACGCCGCCCGCTTGACGAGGCGTTACTTGCGTAGGGTTATTTGGGGCTTGCGAGGGAAATGCGTCATTACCGGCATCGTGTCTGACGAGAAGCGTCACACCGCGCTCGGGATGGGGGCGAAGACGCGTCTCCTCAGGGAATGACGAGGAAGCCGACGAGGGCGCATGCGGCGGCTATCGCGATGGCTGCGATAACGTCGCGCGGGAAGTGCACGCCGCCGATGATGCGGGTCGTGGCAACAACGCCGCAGGCTACGAGTGCGGGCGCGCCCCAGGCCGCGTTGATCCAGAGAAGCGCGCAGGCGATGATGACCGCACTCGAGACATGCCGGCTCGGAAACGACTTGCCCTGCCGTTCTTTCACGAGAATCGGGTCGATGTCGTACAGGGCATAGGGCCGTGGCCTATCGAGGGCCGTGCGTATAGCGGTGACGAGGGCGAATGTGACCGCAGGAACGAGCAGCGCCTTCCAGAAGCGCGCGTCGCCTGCGGTTGCCAGCCAGACGAGCACGGCAATGTAGGCGATCGCGATCAAGATGACCAGCCCCCGGTCGAGCACGTCGAGCGCGCGGCGGGCGCCAGCTGCATGGAACGGCGCCGACACTTTCTTGTACCAACTCGGATAATCCATGCGCTTAATAGTAGGCGGTTGACCTTAGTCGGCGCAAGATGGCTCCTGTTATCGACCTGCGGTCGTGAAGATGTCGAGAATAGGGCGATAAGCCGAAGTTGCTGTGCTATTATGCAAAGGCTTGTCTTGAGCCTTGGTCGGAAACCAAGGCGGAAAAGGAGATCTAACATGAAGAAGGGAATCCATCCGGAGTACGTCGAAGCCACGGTGACGTGCAGCTGCGGCAACACGTTCAAGACGCGCTCGACGAAGCCCGAGATCCGCATCGAAGTCTGCAGCGAGTGCCACCCGTTCTACACCGGCCAGCAGAAGTTCGTCGACACCGGCGGACGCGTGCAGCGCTTTGCCGACAAGTTCGGCGCTGCCGACAAGCTCGTCGCCGAGCGCGAGGCTGCCCGTAAGGCCAAGCGTGCTGCCGAAGTGGCCGCTGCCGAGGAAAAGCGCAAGGCCGCGAAGGAGGCCAAGGCCGCTGAGAAGGCCAAGCGTGCTGAAGAGTGGGCCAAGAAGGCCGAGGCCGAGGCTGCGCGCGAAGCCGCCGTCGCCGCCAAGGAAGAGGCCGCTGCCGACGCCGAAGCAGCTGCCGTCGCCGCCGCCGAGGTCGCGGCAGAGGAGATCGCTCCCGAGTCCGCTGCCAAGGAACCTGCTGCCGAGTAAACGGTAACGACACCAGAAACCAGAGAACCCGAGGTTCGCACGAACCCCGGGCTTCTTTTTGCGCCCCGCCTCCCGTGTTGGTTACTCGGTTGACCAGGCGATGAAGGCCCAGGTAACTTGCCGTTCGTGTTTCAGGTGCCAGCTATCATCGTCTTGCACCAGATTGTCTTCGAGCCAGGGGCGCAGACGAGTCGGGATGGCTTCGATCTCGCGTTCGCTCGCAAGGCCCTCGACGGCGTCTTTCACCATGCTCGAGAAGCCTGCCAAAGCGTCGTCGAACGAGTCGAACAGCTCGAGCCGGGTATTGGGGATGTAGGAGACTTCGGGGCTCTTTCCCAGCGCTGCGAGTATGTTGAATGCATAGAGGAAATCCCGTCCGGCTCGGTTGTCGAAGCCGGCAGCCGAAAGCAGGGAGTCGTCGATTTTGGGCGTGGCGCTGCGGGGAAGCGTGATGCAGGCGCGCCTGCGGGCAACGTTGCCGAGCTTCAGAAGCGCCTCCTGCAGATCGTAGGTTGCGATCGAGCGCGAGGCGATTGCAACGTCGACGCAGTTCGTGCCGAGACCGACGGCTTCCCAATCGTCGGTCCAGCTTATCTGGTGCACTTCGACGCCTCCGACGCCAAGCGATCGCTGGTCGGCTTCCATGACGTCGAGCATTCCGCGCGAGAAATCGCATGCGATGACCCGATGGCCGGCCTTGGCGAGCGGGGTAGCCAGCGAGCCGGTGCCGCACCCCATGTCGAGCACCGCTTCACCAGGTTGCACGTCGGCAAGGTCGAGAAAATGCGAAACGTAGCCAGCCTGCGAGCCGTGCTTAACGGGAAACGTCTTGGCTTTTTTATCCCAGACTTCCGAACTGTCGGCATGCTTCCGTGCGGTTTGGAGCCGTTTCCATTCCGCGTTCCAGTCGGTTGTCGTGAGCAAGGGGGTGAAAATGTCTTCGCTCATATGTTGCCTTTCGCAGTTTGCTTGCATGAACGGATGCGGTGTTACCCGCCTACTTTATACTAGCAGTGAAACGAGGGAGAGGAAGTTTGCCATGCAAGTTGAATTGCTGTACCACACGCCCGACCCCGAACGTGCCGTTGCCACAGCGGCGAGGCTGTGCTACGCGCCGGTGGGAGCCTCCGAGCTGATGGAGTCGATGTCGGACGAGCGTATCCGCAGCGTGCTGGAAACGATTCTTTCGAGCGGTCATTTGTCCACGCTCGAGCACGCGAGCTTCACGTTCGCCATCGACGGGGTGTCGCGTGCGCTTACGCATCAGCTCGTGCGCCATCGGCTCGCGAGTTTCAACCAGCAAAGCCAGCGTTACGTGAAGTTCACCGACGGGCTCGATGTCGTGAAACCTGCCTCGATTGCCGCAAACGAGGAGGCAAGCCGCCTGTTCGACGACATGATCGACAAGACGGTCGAGGCGTACCAGGCGTTTCTCGAGGCTGGCATCCCGGCGGAAGACGCGCGCTACATCCTCCCGAACGCAGCCGAGAGCAAGATCGTGGTAACGATGAACATCCGCGAATTGCTGCATTTCTTCAGTTTGCGCTGCTGCAATCGCGCCCAATGGGAAATTCGCGAGCTGGCTTGGAAGATGCTCGAGCTCGTGACGCCGATTGCGCCCTACATCTTCGCCGAGGCCGGTCCTGGCTGCGTGCGCGGAGATTGCCCAGAGGGCAAGATGGCCTGCGGCAATCCCTACCCGCGCAAAACGAGGGAAGACTAGCCTGCGAGGTCGCCCCGCCTCCCGCCTGGCGGG
>JAFUBE010000122.1 GCA_017460365.1 Eggerthellaceae bacterium | reverse complement strand
CCGCATCCCTTGTCGGTCATCCGACACTGTTCCGCATCCCTTGTCGGTCGACGTAGGGGGATTCCCTCGGGGAGGCGATTCGACGGAAGCGCTTCACCTGGAAATTGCCCCACTTCGGGTCTGGCGGTAAGCGGGGCAGTGGGGCGTTCCAGAGGGGTTCAGCGAAGCATGCTCATGAAGTCAGCCATCACGTGGTAGGCGTACTGCCTGAAAACGTCGTCAGGCATCGCAGACAGACCTCCTGCATCCCCTTCTTGACCCCTCCTTGGCGAGTCTCACGCTCACGATCACGGCGTCCTTGTCCATGACGTCACCCCGTAGCAAGTTCCCAGGCAAATGTGTGATAATCTCCCAAGTGAATTTCCGATATTCTCCCAAGTTGCTTGGCATTACCCTGAAGGGGAGATGCGGAACGCGGCGAACGCGGAAAGGGGTCCCGCATGGATTACAGGCCGAGGATCGTCGATGCGGAGCTCGCGAGGAGGCTCGCCGGCAAGGGTGCGGTTCTCGTGGAGGGTCCGAAATGGTGCGGGAAGACCACCACTGCCGAGCGGGTGTCGGCGAGCGTTCTCAGGGTCGACGACCCCGCGAGGACGCGGCAGTACGTCTCCATGTCCCAGATAGATCCAGCCCGGCTTCTAGAGGGTGCAATTCATTGTTTCCAAATCTATACATGTTTCCAAAAACAAGAAACACTGTAGTGTCCGATATACAGATGTGGCAAATCCGCGAAACTGCCCCACTTTGGGTCTGGCAGTAAGTGGGGCACCTGGGGCGCACGCTGCGTTAGCCCCAGATACCTTTCATGATTTCGGGGTAGGCGTCGTCGATGATGCTGGCGGTGCGCATGACCAGCTCGATGCATGCTTCGCCGGCGTTCTGTTCGTTGAAAATCACATCGCCATTGGCTACGACGTCGTTGTCGTTGTCGAGGTAGAACTTCACCCAGCGGAATTTGTGGTTGCATTCGTTGAGGATGAGCAGCATCTTCGACGTTTTCTCGCCGGGAGCGTTGGCAATCGGCGAGGTGACCACCTGGGCGCTTTCGCCATCGAGGTCGAATACCAGGTGAATCGCTACGTGCGTGTATGAAAAATCCCCTCCGCCGAAACTCAGGGATATCATCGGGTTGTCGTATTCGTCGACATGGTCGAATTTCAATCCACGTTCCACCATCGCGCGTTCAACAAGGTTAACCTGCTCTTTAACGTCCGGCATGCCAACTCCTTCGCGTTGTGTTCAAGTTCAGTACATGATACCGCTAATGCCATCCCGAATGAATCAACCGATTTCAGTATGCACTCGATTACGCCCGATCGTAGTTGCGTGCGTACCCCAAGAGCGTGCAAGCTTGTCTGCCGCCTGCACGAACTTGCGCACGGCGGGGCTTGGCTCTTTCGCGTGGTAGAGGCAGTAGGGGATCGTCTGGCTCCAATTCACGCTCACGGTGGCGAGCAGCGGATGGCTGCCGCGCCAGATTTCCTTGCTCAGGAGCACTTCGTCGCCCATGGCGCAGCGGTCGAACACCTCCATGGTGTAGAAGGGGAACTCCGAGAACTCCGCACCTGGCGCGCGCTCGGCAATCTCGTTGCGCGCGGAGTCGGTATAAGGGTTTCCGGGCTTGGGCACGAGAAGGCGGCGTCCTGCGAGTTCTTCCACATTCACCGAGTCGCGGCTGGCCAGCTCGTCGCCGAGCGCCACGTTCAAACAAAGAAACGGGTTGCCCAGTACGATCATGCTGCAGTTGCGCTCATCTTCGGGAGCAAGCCGCGTGCTCGGGAGCACATCGATATCATCGCCGAAGTGTTCGATGGTGTACAGGTAGGATTCGTGTGTGTCGGCGACGGGTACGAATTGGATGCGCAGGTCGACGCCGTTCAGGTACAGGTCCTGGCACAGTTTGAGCACAGGTTGTCCCGATTGGTACAGCGATACTCCCACGCGCACGAGGCCGTCGTCTTGGTCTTGCCTCTGTCGAGCACGCTTCACCACGCGGTTGCTGCGTTCCACGATGTCGCGCGCGCCTTCGACGAGCGTGCGCCCGGCTGGCGTAAGATTGACGCCCTTGTTCGAGCGCTCGAACACGATGACGCCGGTTTGCTGTTCGAGACCGTTCACCTGTTTCACAAGCGCGGGTATCGTATAGCCGAGCGCGTTTGCCGCCTTGCTGAAGCTGCCGAGCTCAGCTGTCTTGATGATTGCGTCGAGTCTCTTGTCGTACATTGGCACACCTTTCTAAGCTTAAACCAATGGTTTACACGCTATAACGAATAGGGCGGTTTCACAAGCGTCGTTCGTGATGTAGCGTATTACGTATAGAAGAGAACCGATCTCAATGCGTGGCGGGTCGAATGCCGAATTGTCCACCAACCGGTTCAATTGACCGAAGGAGCCTCCGATGTCTTCTGGCGATCATGCAGGCAAGCGAGCTATTCCCAAAGGTTTCGACTACGGGCCGCGGTTTGCAAGCCCGGTGAATTCGCCGTCGTATGAGTGGCGCGACGACACGCAGTTTTTGCAAGTCACGCGCGGTTGTTCGCACAACGGCTGCCGGTTCTGCACGTTCTTCAAGAACGTGCCCTACGGGAAGGTCGACCTCGACGAGGTTGAGTTCTACCTGAAGTTCATCGCGAATGGCGACAAGAACATCCCGGTGAAGCGCGTGTTCCTGCAGGGCTCCAACGCGCTGCACCTCAGCTACGACGAGCTCATGGAGATCCGCGAGCTCGTGTGCAAGCACTTGCCCAACCTCGAGTCGATCGGAAGCTACGGGCGCATCAGCGATCTGCGCGACAAGTCGGTCGAGCAGCTGCGCGCCCTGCACGAAGCCGGTTACAACCGGCTGTTCTTCGGCGTGGAGAGTGCTGACGACAACCTTCTTGCGCTCATGAACAAGGGCTACGACTCGGCGGAGCTCTACGAAGCCGGCGGCAAGCTGCATGAGTCGGGCGTGCAATGGGCGTGCACCATCATGTTCGGCATGGGCGGTCACGGCTACGGGTTCGGCCACGCTGAGAAATCCGCCGACTTCATCAACTTCGCCCAGCCCGACATCACGGGTTCCGTGTCGATGACGCTCGTGTTCGACCCGTTCACGAAGATGTACGCGCCGCTGCACTATGCGGTTGAGCGCGGCGAGTTCGTGGAAGCCGGCGAGGTTGAGCGCTACGAGGAAATGCGCGCGTTCGTCGAGCGCGTGAATGCGGACACGCTGTTCACGGCGCGGCATTCCACGTTGCCGAAGGGCCTGATCGCAGCGCTTCCCGACCAACGTGACGAGGCCCTCGCCGCCATCGACAAGATCATCGGCGAGGCCGACGAAGTCGAATTCAAGCATATGCGCATGCACGTGCCAAAAGTGTAGCCAACCGCTTTCGTTCAGGGCGAAGGCGGCAAACGGGAAGGGAGGTTGCCATGGCGACCGACGAGGAAATCTTGCAAGAAGGGCGCCTGACCGAGGCGCAAGACCTCGTGCTGTACAACCTGGCGCTGCGCCAAGACGAGTACGGCAGGCAGGCGACGAACATGATGCTGTCGAAGATAGAGGCCGACCCCGACTACCAGGCGATGATCGAACGCGAGCTCATCACGTTGAAGGTGAACAAGTACGGCAATCCGAATTCGCCGAAGGTCGCGCAGGTCATCGTCACGTCGAAGGGCATGCGCTACTGTATTCTGCATTCTGAGGAAATCGAGCCGATGCGCCCGCACGACGTGGCGGGGCGCCTGAGGAGATAGCGCCATGGCAGTAGGCGAGGGCACACCCGAAAAAGTCTACCCGGTGATGACGTTCGACGCGACGGCCGACAGAGGTATCGGCGTCACGTTGTCGGATGCGCAGATCGCGCACATCGAGGCGGTCACGGTCATGCGCCGCGAGCTGAGCCAACGCCGCCGCGAGCTCAAGTTCGGCCGCGTGTCGCACGAGCACAAATGGGCGGGCGTCGACGGAAGCGCCTGGTCGTATGCGGTGCTTGACGACCTGTATGTGCGTATCACCGGCTACGAGGGAGCAGCGCGTTATCTCGAGATTCCCACCGAGATTGCGGGCAAGCCGGTCGTGTCGATCGCGGCCGGGGCCCTCTCGTTGAACGACCGCGTTCAGGAGATCATCTGCCCCGATGCCGTCGTGGAAATCGGCAACGGGGCGTTTCGTGGCGACACGGCCCTGCGCAGGCTCGTCTTGCCGGCGAGCGCGGGCGAGTTCGATTCCAGCTGGATCGCGCAGTGCACGGCCCTCGAAGAGCTCGTGCTGCCGGATACGATGGAGACCATCGGCCGCGGCGTCTTCGCAAGCGACAAGCTGACCAGGCTGGTGGTCGGCAGGAGCGCGCAGGCGGTCGAACCCGGCGCATTCCAGGGGTCGAACCTGACCGAATTCATCGTGGATCCCGACAACCCTTTCCTCGCAACCGACGGCGATGCGCTCTATTCCAAAGACGGCATCGCGCTGGTGGCGCTTGTGCGGCCCGTGGAGCGTCTCGTCGTTGCGCCCGGGTGCACGACCGTGGCTCGAAAGTGCTGTCACGGCTTCGTCGGGCTCACCGACGTGCAGCTGCCCGACAGCGTGCGCGAGCTCGAGCCCTTCGCATTCTCGGATACGGGCATCATGCGCTTCGACGCGCCAACGTCGCTGCAGGTGATCGGCGAGAAGGCGTTCATGCACTGCCGCGCGCTTACGGAAGTGCGCCTGAACGACGGCCTCGAGGTCATCGGCGATTCCGCGTTCGAGGGGTCGGCCTTAGCGGCGCTCGCCATTCCCGCGAGCATCAAACGCGTCGGTGCCTCGATGACGCGTCATACCAACGTCGTGCACTCGGGGCCGGGTTGCACGCTCACGATCGACGAGCGCTGCGAGGAGCATTTCCTCGACGGCGAGGGTGGCCTGTACCGGCGCGAACCGGATGGAGCCCACCTCGTGCAACTCGTCGACGCCGACATGGAAAGCTACGATGTCCTCGACGGCGCAGTCGCGATCGACCCGTATGCGTTCGCGTACCACGACAGCATCGCGGCCGTCCGCGTGCCGAACACGGTGCGCTCGATAGGGCGCTCGGCGTTCCGCGTGTGCAAGGCCCTGCGGTCCGTCGAGCTCGCCGACTCGGTCGAGTCGATCGGCGACGAGGCGTTCTACGACACCAACATCGAGTCGTTCCGCGTGCCCGCCGCACTGCACGAGCTTGGCACACGTGCGCTCGTCACCTACGGCGCGCACCACCACGACCGCTACCCGTCGCTCGCGCACTTGGAAGTCGCGCCTGGCAACGACACCTTCTACATCGCGTGCGGCATGCTGTGCGAGCGCACGGCCGACGGTGCGAGCGTTGTCGTGTTCTCGAGCTCGGAGCCGCGCGTGGAGTTCCCAGACGAGATCACGCGCGTGGAGGAATATGCCTTCGGCAACGCGCGCGGTATCGAGTACCTGGCGCTGAACGCGGGGCTTTCCTCCATCGGCACCAAGGGCCTTTCCACCCGCTGCTGGATCCGCCACATTCACGTGGAGCTCGCGCGGCCGGTCGAGGGGCGCACTGTGTACGACTTCTTCTTCCCCGACACGCCGGGCGCCGTGCGCGGCATCGCGCTCGGATTCGGCGCGAGCTGGGTGAACGTGCCCGGCATTGTGGAGCAGCTCGACATGTGCCTGGCAAACGCGCGCGACTACAACGCGCCGCGCAAGCCGGGCAACATCAGCGCCTACGAGCAGGCGCGGCTCATCCTCGACCGCCTGGCCGACCCCGTCATGCTGGCGGGCGGCGTGCGCGAGACGATGATGCGCCTGCTGCGCAACCATATCGAGGACATCTGCGTCGACGTCGCGCTGCACGATGACCGCACCGTGTTCGACGAGCTGATCGAGCGCGGTTACGTGAACGCCGACAACCTCGACGCCATCATCGAGCGCGTGACGAAACTGCGCGACGCCGCCTCGTCAGCCTACCTGCTGGAAGCCAAGCGCGAGCGCTTCGGAGGCCCTGTCCATGATTACGACCTCTAACGAACGGAGGATGAATGCCCGATAAAACCGAACAAGTGGAAGACCGCTATCAGCGTGCGCTGCGCATTGCGCTCGAGATCGTTGACGAGGCGCGCGTGCAGCTCATGATGAAGTTCCGTTTCCTCGACGTGGCGCTCTGGAAGATGGAGCTTCGCCCGACCGTGGTGCAGGGCCGGTACGCGCTCGCGACCGACGGCATGGCGGTGTATTTCGAGCCGTACACGGTGATCGGCCGCTTCGACGCCGGCTTCGACGAGTTGGTGCGCGATTACCTGCACCTCGTGATGCACTGCCTGTTCCGTCATCCCTACGAGCGCGGCCACATGCGCACTGAAGCCTGGTGGCTCGCGTGCGACGTCGTGGCCGAAAGCGCTGCGATGGAGCTGTGCGGCGACCGGTTCGCGAGCCCTCTCGACGTGGAGCGCCGCGATGCGCTCGACGAGCTTTTGAAGCTGTGTTCTGGGAAGATGACGCCGGGAAGCCTGTACGGTGTGTTCCTGCGCTCGCTGCGCGCGGGCGTGAACGCCCCCGACGGCGCTGTGAGCGGCGGGCGGCTGAACGAGTACAAGGCCCTGTTCGAGCGCGACAACCACGAGGCGTGGCCGGCTTACGACGCCGCGCCGCCTCCGGGAGGCATCGACGAGCTTGCCGAGCCCGAGGACCACGGCAACAACACCGAGTCCGACGGCCGCGACATGGTAGCCGACGGCGAGTCGAGCGAGACGGACGAGGACAAGCAGGACATCTGGGATCCGACGGCCGCGCGCGAGTCGGACGACTCCGATTCCGACTACTCGCAGGACGCCGAGGATGAAGCAGAAGGTTCATCCGACGACGCGGACGACAGCGGCGGCGAGTCCGACGAGGCCGACAATTCCCGCAACGGCGAGGGAGACTGGACCGGCAGCGCCGAAGACGAGGACGAGCCGGAAAACGACTCCGAGGTTCGCGACGAGAAGTCCGACGAAGAGCGCAGCTGGGAGGAAATCGCCAAGCAGGTGGAGATGGACCTGCAAACCTTCTCGCAAGACTGGGGCTTCGAGGCCGGCGGCTTCATCAAGAGTCTGGCGCGCGCCAACCGCAAGAAGTACGACTACACCGACTTCCTGCGCCGGTTCGCCGCGCTGTCCGAGGAAATGAAGATCAACGACGACGAGTTCGACTACGTGTACTACACCTACGGCCTGAAGCTGTACGGCAACCTGCCGCTCATCGAGCCGCTCGAGTACAAGGAGACCCAGCGCATCCGCGACTTCGCCATCTGCATCGACACGTCGGAATCGTGCAAGGGCGAGCTCGTGCGCAAGTTCGTCGAGCACACCTTCAACATCATGAAGAAGCAGGAAGACTACGCGCACGCCATAAACGTGCACATCGTGCAGTGCGATGCGAAGGTGCAGGCCGACATGAAGGTGACCGACTTGCGCGACGTCGACCGCTTCATGGAGAACTTCACGATTCGCGGTATGGGCGGCACCGACTTCCGCCCTGCGTTCGCGTACGTGAACGGGCTGGTCGACAGCGGCGAGCTGCCCGACATGAAGGGCATGATCTACTTCACCGACGGCCTGGGCCGCTTCCCGGACAAACCGCCCGAATACGACACCGCGTTCGTCTTCATGGACGAAGGCGACAACGAAATCCCCGCCGTGCCCCCCTGGGCCATGCGGGTGCTGATGGACGAAGAGGGAATCAACCGGCTGAAGAGCGAGTATTAGGAAGCGTGTGCTCGTGGGAGTGCCCGGGCGCTGAACGAACGGAGGAACGATGGATATCGCGACAGCGAAACAGCAGATCAAGGACACGGTGCGGGCGTACATGCGCCGGGACGACGCCGGGATGTACGTCATCCCGCCGGTGCAGCAGAGGCCCATGGATCTGGTGGGTGCGCCCGGCCTCGGCAAGACGGCCATCATCGAGCAGATCGCGCAAGAGCTCGGCATCGGCGTGGTGTCGTATTCGATGACGCACCACACGCGCCAGAGCGCGCTCGGGCTGCCGCAGATCGTGCGTCGCGAGTTCGAGGGCTACGAGTACGACTCGTCCGAGTACACGATGAGCGAAATCGTGGGGTCGATCTACGATTACATGGAAGCGACCGGCGAGCGCGCGGGCATCCTGTTCCTCGACGAGATCAACTGCGTGTCGGAGACGCTGTACCCGTCGATGCTGCAGTTCCTGCAATTCAAGACATTCGGTCGCCACAAGGTGCCCGCCGATTGGGTGATCGTATGCGCGGGCAACCCGCCCGAGTACAACAAGTCTGTGCACGAGTTCGACGTGGTCACGCTCGACCGTCTGCGCGAGCTCGATGTTGAGCCCGACTCCGCTGTGTGGCGCCGCTACGCCGCCGAGAAGGGCATCCATCCGGCCGTGACCACGTTCCTGCAGGCCAAGCCCGACTGCTTCTACAAGGTGGAAAGCAAGCCCGGCGGAGGGAAGAGCTTCGTCACAGCCCGTGGTTGGGAAGATCTCGCGCGCGTGATCGCGCTGTACGAGGCGGAGGGCATCCCCTGCGACGAGGTGCTGTTCGGCCAGTTCCTGCGCGACGAGGACATCGCCGACAAGTTCTCGGTGTACTACACGCTGTTCGAGAAATACCGCTCCGACTACCAGATTGCGAAGGTGCTCGACGGCAGTGCGGAACGCGAGGTCGCCGAGCGTGCGAAGGGCGCGATGTTCGACGAGCGCGTGGCGTTGCTTGGGCTCATACTCGACGCGCTGTCGGTGTCGTGCCGTGCCGCGCTCGACCAGGAAGCGCTCGTGCTCGCGTTGCGCGACGAGCTGCGGCGTGCCAAGCCGAAGCTGCTTGGCGGCGCCACGTTGGAAGACGCCGTCATGGCGCCCGTGCGCGAGCGCGAGCAGGAGCTTGCGCGCAAGCTCGGCGGCAACACGGCTTCGCAAGCGTTCGCGCGTGCCGAGAACCTGCTCATCCGCAAGATGCGCGACGTAGCCAACGCGGCCCGCGTTGCAGGCGCGGAAGCCGGTGAGGGCGCCTTCGACGCCGTGAGCGCCGCCTACCGCGACGAGGTCGACGCCATCGAGCCGCTCGTCCAGACGGGCCAGCGCCACATGGAAAATGCGATCGAGTTCGTGGAAGAAAGCTTCGGGACCGGCCGCGAGATGCTCGTGTTCCTAGCCGAGCTTTCAACCCGCACGGTCACCACGCAGTTCATCTCGCATTTCGGCAGCGATGCGTACTACGCGCGCAACGACGAGCTGAAGGTCGACGAGGCGCGCAAGAGCCTCACGGCCCGCGTGCGCGAGCTCTCCGAGATCAAGGAGGAGATCGAGAGCGCCCAGTTCCTCGAGACGCAAGCCCTCGACATGGGCGGTGCCGCCGGGTTGGGCCATTGACAAAAAGGGGAGTCTTCCCAAATTGTCGGTAGGTTCGGCTAGGGAAACGCGCCTTCATCGCCGTCGTGTGACACTTCCCGTCAGACACGATCTG
>JAFUBE010000121.1 GCA_017460365.1 Eggerthellaceae bacterium | reverse complement strand
CTGTCCGACAAAAAATACTCCCCAATAACGAAACGCCACGTGCATGCCCGTGGCGACACCGGAAAGCACGAGAAGACAAACTGTTAGCGTGTGGGAACCTGCCCCGTGACAGTTGAGTGGGAATAGCCCACAGAGTAGCACTGTTTAGCCTCTCTTGGCATCGTTTGTCGCAGCTTGGCACCAGTTGTACGTGCTCGCCTATAATGCTGTGCAACAGAGTTTTTGCGCTTGACTCAAGCGTGCTTACCACCAACCGAACTGGCTTTTGTTCGTGTCGAGCCCGGAGATTGCGGCCATCTCGGCGCTTGTGAGTTCAAAACCAAAGACATCGAGGTTCTCGCGCATGCGTTGCGTGTCGGCCGACTTCGGTATGACAGGGATGCCCCGCTGCACGAGCCAGCGCAAACCCACCTGAGCGGCGCTCACGCCATGGGACCGTGCGATTCCCGCGAGTACGGGGTCGGTGAAGAAGCCGTTGCGACCCGCCGCAAGCGGCGACCACGACGTCATGAGTACACCTGCCTGCGAGCACGCCTGCTGCATCTCTCGCTGCTGGCGGTACACATGGCATTCGAGCTGGTCCACGGCGGGAATGACATCGGCGGCCTCCAGCAGGAGTGCGAAGTCGCGGCCAAGGAAGTTGCTCACGCCGATGGCGCGCGCTTTGCCCGCACGGTATGCCTCCTCAAGCGCTCGCCATATGCCGCCCACGTCGCCCGACGGTTCGTGGACCAATAGCAGATCAACGTAATCGCTTTGCAGATCTCTCAGGCTCGCATCGATTGAACGTGCGGTGTCGGCATATCCCGAGGTCCATGTTTTCGTCGTTACGAAAAGCTCGTCGCGCGGGATGCCGCTTTCAGCGATTGCCTCGCCCACGCCGCACTCATTGCCGTAGCACTGCGCCGTGTCCACGTGGCGATAGCCCAGGATAAGCGCCTCGGACACGAGCCGGGCAGCGTCTCTGTTTGACGTGCGATAGGTACCGTACCCCACCAGGGGCATCTTCACTCCGTTGTTCAGTGTCGCGTATTCCATCTTTCTCCTAACGAACGATAATCCAACGGAGATGCCTCACCGCTCTTGCGGCAGCCGGATAATTCGCCGCGAGCAGAACCACATGAGTGTGGCAAACGAGCACGCCACGAAGGCGCCGAGCGCGATGCCCGCCCAGCCCCAGGCGCTCCACAGCATCGACGAAAGCGCGCTTCCCACCGCTGCGCACACGAAGTTGTTCACGACGAAGGCCGTGTTCAGGCGGCTCGCCATGTCGGGCGCAAACGACAGCAGGCGGGCCTGGTTGAGCACGCTCACGCCCTGTATCGCGAACGAATAGAGGGCAGCGACCACAACGATGGCCACAACATGCGCCTGTGCCGGCAGCGCGAACGCCATCGCCGCCGCGCACATCGTCAGGAAGACACCCGTCGCCGAGATGCCGCGCCCTGCGTCCTGGAGACGCCCCACCCAAATCGAGCACACGGCGCCCGTCACGCCGGCCAGACTCACGAGGCCTATCTGGTAGGGAGTCATGGCGAATGGCCCTGCGGACAGCAGGTAGGTCACCCCGTTCCAGAACAGGTTGAATGCCACGCCGAAGGCGAGGCCGCTCATCGCCATGACGATCGGGACCGCCGGGATGCGAATGACAGCTGCGAACACGCCGCCGATGAGCTTGGGATAGGAAACGCTTTTGCGTTTCGGTAGATCCGGCAACCTCCGGTACAGCACGAGTGCCATGACGAGGTTCGCGACTGCGGCGGCCGCATAAACGCCTCGCCACCCGACAGCCGCCGCCGCAAGTCCGCTTAAGGCACGCGCAGCTAAAATGCCGCCGGTTATGCCGGCGCTTACAATGCCCACGATGCGTCCACGTTCTGCAGGGCCAGCGAGTTCGCCGGAAAGCGGGATTATCACCTGGCCCGAGACGGTGGTGAGCCCAAGCAGTGCCAAGGCCGCCGCCAAGACCGAGAAACCAGGAGCGAAAGCGCATGCGGCCAACGCCGCCACCGAGGCCGTCATGACAGCGGGAACCATCCTCTTGCGATTGAGCACGTCCCCCAGAGGCACGACCAAGAGCACGCCGATGGCGTATCCCACCTGCGTCGCCGTTACGAGCAACCCGCAATCGGCCGTCATCACGCCCATGTCGGCTGCAATCACCGCGAGTAGGGGCTGGGCCCAGTAGAGGTTGCCAATAGCGAGCCCCGCCGCCGTGGAAAGCAGCGCAGCGAGGCCCGCCGACACCCTGGATGTGTTCGATTCCGATTTCATCGACTTGCGCAGGGCGGTTTACTCGTAGCGCAGCTCGACTGCAGCGCGGCTTTCCGCCATCTCCCAAAAGCGCTCGGCGATGTTCGCCGGAGCGAAGTGTTCATCGCCGCCGATGACGCCGCATACCATGACGGTACCCACGAAGATGCCGCGCTCGGCGAGCTCGGCGCTCTTGGCGACAGCCAGGTTGCGTAGCGCCGCCTTGTCGAGCGCCAGGCAGAGGTATCCCGGGAAGGGGCTGACCGCCGCAACGCCGCCAGTGAGGATGATGGCTCCACCCTTGCCCGCAAAGCCGTCGGTCGCGAAGCGCTCAATGGCCTCGTAGGCGCCCACGACATCGGTGGCGAAGTGATGCTGCAAATCGGCAACCGTCAGCGGCTGTTCGTCAGGCGTGGTGATGCCGACGTTGTACACGCCCACATCCGGGTCGCCACAGTCAGTCTGGATGGACGCAATGGACGCATCGAGCGAGGCGATGTCGCACACGTCGGCGGCGTACGCCTTGGCCTCAATACCCATCTGCTCCAGCTCGGCGACGTAGCCCTCGAGCGCGTCTGCCCTGCGAGCCACGAGCGCTGCGCGGTAGCCCTCACGACCGAACCTCGCTGCGACCGCATTGCCCAGCCCCGGGCCCGCCCCGATCACGACGATTGTCTTCTTGTCCATGGCCGTCCTGCCTATCTGCGGGCTTCGCCCGTGCATTGTTTTAACTACAAGGGAATTATGCGATGCGTTTCCATGTTGTGGAATGCGTTAATTGCTGATACCGTATTAATCTGTGATTAATACCAAACGAACAACAGGAGAATAGAAGTGCTTCTCGATCAAAGGCTGAAGACGTTCCTCGAGGTTTCAGAGCACGGGTCCTTCTCGGCTGCTGGCAAGGTGCTCTATCTGTCGGCAGTATCGGTTATGAGGCACGTGGAGTCGTTGGAATCCGAACTCGGGGTGAAGCTCTTCGAGAGGTCGAACCGAGGAGCTGCGTCCACGGAGGCTGGTCTTGCGCTCGCTGAGGATGTCCGTCAGATGGCCCGCCTTGCGGAAACGGCCGCAGCACACGTGCGCGAGGTCGCGGGTGCGGTATCACCCACCATCCGCGTTGGCACGTCACCCCTGCGCCCGTGCAAGCCACTCGTCGACATCTGGACGCGCGTAGGTGCGGACCTTCCGTTCGACGTGCGCATCGTCCCCTTCGAGGACGGGCGCCTCTCGGGACCCGACCCTCTTGACGGGCAGGTAGACTGCTTCGTGGGACCCTGCGACGCACCGTCCTGGCGCGAGACCTGCGACATCTTGGCTCTCGGGCGCTATCGCTGCTAGATTGGCGTCCCCATCTCTCACCCCTTGGCTTCGCGCGCGTCCCTCACCTGGGATGACCTGCGAGGCGAGAGGTTCATGCTCGTGCGCGAGGGGGCATCGCCCGTCATGGACAGCATACGCGCCGACGTTCTGGCGCACCCTGGAGTGGATATCGTCGACGCGCCGAGCTTCTACACACTCGACACGTTTAACACATGCGCGGGCGAGGGATTCCTCATGGAGACGCTCGACGCTTGGGAAGGTGTCCATCCCAGTGTCGTGACCCTGCCGATGGAGTGGGACTATTCGGTGCCCTACGGCATCGTGTGCGGCAAGAAACCCGCCCCACACGTCGCGAGCTTCGTAGATGCCATTGCGCAGGGTGCGCCGCGGCTCTCAAACACTGTGGTATAGCCTAGCGCGTTTGCTGAGTCAATGCGAAAGTGCGCGCTCATTTGATGTGCGAGCATCGGGATCGCATCGCGCGGTTTATCCATTCGTCTCCGCCCGAGCGATGCGTTTCAGAGGCGTCCGCTCAGATCCATCCGATGCGTTTGAATGAATCGCCGATGGCACGAACCGAACACAATCACAAACAAAAGTGTACCCACCTCCTAAAACTGAGTAATACTCCCCAATAACGAAACGCCACGTGAGAGCACTTGGCGACACGGGAGAGCACGATACGACAAGGAGTATGAGAGTGGTAACTTGCCTTGTGACAGTTGAGTCCTGAATTCCCGCGATTGTGTGACGTGACCTGATTTCCACCACATCATGCGGGCGATTCGTGCATGGGAGCCGATTGGCTCCCATATTTTGTGGTCAAATAGCGCGTCATAAGTTATAATGTGTGACGTGGTTCAACGG
>JAFUBE010000120.1 GCA_017460365.1 Eggerthellaceae bacterium | reverse complement strand
GAAACTACCCCACTTTGGGTCTGGCAGTAAGTGGGGTACCCCGCGGAACTGCGCCGCTTTGGGCCTGGCGGTAAGTGGGGCAGAGACGGCGCGGAGATTCGGAGCGGGTTAGAATAGCGATAGCTGCGGGAGTGCGGAGGCGTCGTCTTCGGGGTGGGCGGTTAGCTCGAAGCGCGAGCGGTCGGCAAGCGAGGCGTAGTTGTCGCCGAGCCAGGTGGGCACTTCCTCGAAGCGCAACGCGAGTGGCATGCGCGGGTGGATCGGCGCCACGCTCGCGTTCGGCTCGGTCGTGATTACCGACAGGCGCTCGCCGTCGTGCACGCCCGCGAGCAGCAGCGGCTCTCCGTCGGGCGACGCGAACTCGTACTGGCGCTTCATCGCCCGACCCGTGCGTGGGCTCGTGGCCGTTTCGCTGCCATGCGGCTCGAAGAACGTTGCAGCAGGAAGCACACAGCGGCCGTCGCGGATCGGCCCGGCCCACATGCGCGTGCCGCCGAGCGCCGATTCGATGCGCGTGTTGAAGATGAGCTTCTTGCTGTTAGGAAACGTGAATCCCCAGATGAACGGTGAAATTGCTAACCCGTTCTCGCCGGGTGCAATCGCGTGCACCACGCTTCCCGGCCGCGCTTGCGTGCGCCCATCGCGCGCCGTAACGCGTACGCCGCCGCGCCGCCGCGCCTCGACGGCCGCGAGCACCTCTTCAAGCTCGTCGTATGTCAGCAACGTTATCCGTCCGCACATAGCGCCAGCTTAGCAGACTATCCGGTGTGACACTTCCCGTCAGACGCGATCTGCCCATTTCGCGGGGAGACATGCGGAACACGAAGCCTCCCCGCGAAAATGGCAGATCGCGTCTGACGGGAAGTGTCACATGACGGCAGCGAAGACGCGGCTAGCGCGACGCGAAAAATGCCTCGAGCACGCCTTTTATGTGGTGGTACCGACGCGCGTACGTGTTCTCCACGCGGATGAGCTCGAAACCGTGGCGCTGGCAGATCTCGTTTTTCTGCCGGTCGCGGGCGGCGACGGCACCGTCTGCACGATGCTCCTTGCCGTCGAGCTCGATTGCCAGGATGGGAATCTCGGCTCCGTCGGGCGCGACTTCGTACACGACGAAATCGAACCTCCCGCTGTAGAACAGGAATTCCTGCGCGATGTTCTCGCCGAAGACCTGCGCAATCGCGACCTCGTGATGCACGGTGTGGCGCGCCGGCGACGTGAAGATGTTACCGAGCGCGTGGTTCAGGTTTTCCAGAAACGCCGCTTCGGTGCGCGTGCTGTACGGCTTGATCCCGAGCGCCCGCGATGCCACCGCCCGCGGCGTCACCTCCGAGGTGCCGCGCGTCTTCACGTGCTGCACGAGTTCGTAGATGTCGTCGGGGCCTTTCATGGTGGCGTGCAGCCGCTCGAGGTCGCGGTCGCTCCCGAACACGACCAGCTCGTCGCGCGCCCGCGAGGTCGCCACGTTTATGAGTTCGCGGTTGCCGGCAAGCCACTCGTAGGTGCCGGGCGTCGTGCGGTCGGTGAGCGCCAGCGAAAACAGGATGACGTCCTTCTCGTCGCCTTGGAACGTGTGCACGGTTCCGCACGTGACATCGCCGAAGCCGTGGTCGCGCAGCGCGCTTGTCAGGTATTCGCGCTGGTTGGCGAACGGCGTGATCACCCCCATCGACTTGTCGCGGTTGTCGCCCACGTAACGCACGACCGCGTCGGCTTCGGCGGGCGCGGTGTTCTTCAGCGGCGACGTGTCCATCTCGATGCTGAAATACTGCAGCGCCCGCTCGCTGCGCCGGCCGCTCTTCACTTCGAGCCTGCCGTTGTAGTATTTGCGGTTGTTGAAGTCGATGATGGCCTCGTCGCATCGGTAGTGTTCGTGCAGCAGGATCTCGTTGCTTACCGGATCGCACGCCAAAAACGTCTTGTACGCCGAGTTCTCCACGAAATCGTACTCGTCGGGGATGCCGTAGCTGCGGCGCAAGGCGGCGTTGTCGGCCTTGTCGACCACGACGACGGGCGACAGCTGCGCCGGGTCGCCCACCAGCACGAGGTTGCGCCCGCGCACAACCGGGATCAGCGAGCAGGCTATGTCGCTTTGGCTCGCCTCGTCGATCACGGTCATGTCGAACGACGCTTCGGGTTGCCCCAGCCGCCTCGCCGATATGCAGGTCGTTGCGATGATCGGGAAGATGCGCAGCAGCACCTTCAAGTTGCGCGGCTCGCAGAGGAAGTGGTTGAACGCGTCGACGCGCTCGTCGGGCGGGTCGGTCGACATGACGATGGCGCGCAGTTCGGCGCTGCGGGAATCGCCAAGGCGCTTGATGTGACGCACCGAGAGCTGCATGAGGTGGGCGAGCAGCTCGTCGATGTTCGATTCGGTCAGCTCGAGCGCACGCGCGAGCGTGGCTTCAGGCGATTCGGCTGCTGCGATCTGCGCTTCCACCTGCCCAAGCTGGTCGCTTTGCAGCTGCATGCTGAAGCCGAAGTCGGTGGTCGAGTCCGCCAGCTTCTCGATGCATTCCTTGCGTTCGGCCAGCTCAAGGTCGTGTTCGTAATTCTTCAGCAGCTCGGTGAGCGCCTTCGAGCGCTGGCGTTCCTGCGCACGCTCGAACTCGAGCGCGCCGTCTAAGACGGGCTTGCCGCACGCGCCCTCGTAGAGCCGCTTGATGTAGTCGAGCGCCTCGAGCGTGCGCGGGCGGTCGCCGAGCCTCAGTATGGGGAAGGGGATGGGCTCGCCGTCGACCGTGAGCGTCTGCAGGCTTTGCACGACGCCGTCGACCGGATGGTTGTTGTAGGCTGCGAACAGAACGGTCCGCTCGTTGAACAGCGCGTTCACCAGGATGTTCACGATGGTCGTCGTCTTGCCCGTGCCGGGCGGGCCCTGCACGTAGGTGACCGGGTACTTCATCGCCTGATGGGTGGCGAGCAGCTGGTCGAGGTTGATGCGGCGGTCGAGCAGCACGAGCGGGTATTCCTTGCGCCGAACGGGACGCTTCGTCAGGTCTCCGAAAAACGCTTTCATCGGCACGGTTGCCCGCGCGTTGTCGAACATGTCGCATATCGCGTCGTACTCGGGGCGTAGGTTAACCGCCATGTCGCGGGCGATAGTGAGGATGTGGGGCTCGTCGTCGACCAGGTCGCGCGCGCCGATGCGCTCGGCGATCAGGTCCTTCACCGTTTCGCGGTTGCTGGCGAAATCGTCGAGCAGGTACAGGTCGGCTTCGTCGATGAAGCGGCGAATCGATTGAAGCTCGACCGTGCGGCCGTTGCGCACGCTGAATTCGTAGCAGAACACGGTGTTGCGCCCGATGACGAGCTGGCGCCGTTCGGGGTCGATGCGCAGCTGCCGGTAGGCGATCACGTACAGCCCCGCCGGCGTGTGGACCGACAGCACGTTGATCGCGATCTGCTCGAACGGTTCGAACAGCCCGTGCTTCTTGCTGCGGCGCGCTTTGCCCTGCGCCCGCTCGATGACCTTCGCGAATTGCGCGTCGGACAGCGCGACGGCGCCCGTTTGGAAGGAGTCCTCGTCGATGCCTTCCACGTGCGCGAACTCCTTCGTGTATGGCGTGGAGTTCAGCTTGTTGCAATCGGCCAGGTAATCGAGTACTTTCAGGTTGGGCGTGGCGCCGAACACCGACGCGTAGGCGTCTTCGTTGCGCTCGATGTCGTCGACGAGCTCGCGCGGCGTGGCGAAGTACGAATCGTCGACGACCGACGAGGCGACGATCGAATCGACGAGTATCGTGAGGTCGGCGACTTCTCGGGTTCCCAGGTGCATGCCGCGCACTTCGAGCCGCCGGCGCTTCGGGTCGATGCGCCGGATTCCAACCCAATAGCGCGTCGTCTCGCGGCGCGCGTTGCGGTACTCGACGCTCAGCCATTTCCGTTCGTGCACCGCTCGGAATATGTTTCTCCCGACGTTCGCCATAGCCCGAATTGTACCAACGGAGGCGCTGGGCCGGTTGGTTACTTGCAGGCTACCAGCGTGAAATCGCCGCCTTCGCGCTCGGCGAGCTTGCATGAGGCGAAGCCTGCGGCGAGCAGCGCGGCTTCGAGCACTTCGGGCGTGTGCATCGTCATGGTGGGCACCAGCTTGGCGAACTCGACCGATTCGGGGCTGCGCCCGTCGTCTTCGTTGCAGATGAGGAAGCGCCCGCCGGGCGCGAGCACGCGCAGCACTTCGGCGAACGAGGCCGCGATGTCCCAGTAGTACACCGTTTCGAACGCGGTCACCAGGTTGAAGGCGCCATCGCCGAACGGGAGCGCGCTGCTGTCGCCTTCCACGACCGCGCAGCGCCCCGCCTCGATGGCGGTGCTGTTGTGCTCGCGCGACGTGGCCACGCTCAGCGGCGAGAAATCGAGCCCGCTCACATGCCCGTTCGAAGCGCGTTCGAGCAGCCGCGCGATGTTCGCGCCGCCCCCGCAGCCGATGTCGAGCACCCGCGCATCGTCGGCGATCTCCACCTGCGAAAGCCCCCAGAGCGCGAGGTCTTCGTGTCGCCCGCCGTTCATGCGCGCGAGCAGTCGCTTGCCGTCTTCGCCCTCGGGCCGCTCGGGGTGCCCGGCCGGCACTGTTCTCGTCGTGGTCATGACGCTCTCCTTCGGTTCAGCTAGAATGAATCCATTATAGGAGACCGCGAAATGGAGTGACACTTCTCGTCAGACACGTTCTGTCATTTTCGCAGTGGGATTCTCTGCACCGCGAATCTCGCCGCGAAAATGACAGAACGTGTCTGACGAGAAGTGTCACTCCGGGACGGGAGGAACCATGGACAAGCCGATTCTGTATTACTGGGCGCCGTGCCCCACGTGCTCGATCGCGACGCATTACGCCGACGAGCATGGCATCGAGCTCGACCTTCGCGACGTCGAGCAAGAAGGCCCCTATAATGATCTGCTCGCACTTGGGGGCGATGCGAACAACATCCCGTACTTCTACGATGGCGAACAGCTCATCGAGGGCAACGACGCCGTGTTGGCGCACCTTAAAACCCTCGCGTAACATCGGCTTTGAACAATGTCGGCCGCTGCAAGATGGGGTTGCAGCGGCCGTTGTTTTCGAAGGTGGATTCGCGTTTGGAGGGGTTGCAAATCCACAGCTTCAGACCTCCTTCAATATAAGACATAATCTAGTAAAAGACAAGACCTTATTTGATTAATCTTGCACGAGGCAAGTCGGTAGGCTGCGGACAAAGCGCAAAATCGGCTTGTTTTAGGGTAAGGTGGAATCAGTCAGAAAAGGATCGAGAATCGGGGCCAGCGCATGGGTGCGAAACCTCGGCGCGACAATGCGGCGCAAGGAATTCCGGGCGACTACGGTCGTTCT
>JAFUBE010000119.1 GCA_017460365.1 Eggerthellaceae bacterium | reverse complement strand
GGCGCCGTGCCCCGGGCGAGCGCAGACAATGGCGCCGCCGGCCTCCGCCACGACAGCGCCGTCGGCGTATCGAAAAGCTGCAAGGGTCGATTCGAGCTCGTCTTCCGATGCGGGGCGCTCAAACCGCGCGAGCGGACGGCAAAGCGCAAGGTACGCGTCGAACTCGCGTTCGAGAGCCCTCACGGCGTCCGCGTCGCCGTGCATGACGCACAGCCCGTCACCTTCCATTCCCTGAACAGAATTCGAGACGAGCGCGCGCCTGCCGCGCGCCACGAACAGCGAGCGCATGCGCACGCCGTCGCGCATGCGCGGGTAGTAGTAGGGCCGCACCGCGCCGGTGAGGTACAGAGGCAGCCACTCGCGCAGGCCCTCCCACATCTCGTTGCCCCCGCGCGACACCGTGTGCACCACCGTGAACGTGCAGCCGGCGGCGGCGAGGCCGGCCATGCTCTCGGCCCACTCGGCGGCGAAGGCCGGGTTCTCGTACATCCAGGCGGTTCCCTCGTCGGACTGGAGCAGCAGCTCGCAGGGTTCGTTCGCATCGGCAACGTACGCGAGGAACGCCAGTGCGGCTGCGCGGCGGCCCCCGTCGACGAAGAATAGCCGCGCTTCAGAGCTTCGCCCCGCCGCGAGCGCCGACGGCGAGCCGGTCGATTGTGCATCCACGTCCTGGCTCCCCGCGCCAGCCGCCCCTTCGAGCCATCCGGCGATGAGCCGCGCCGCATTCGCTTTGTCTGCTGGCCAGCTTCCCGGCAGGCCCATCTCGCGGGCGAGCGCCTCGGCCTGGTAGCCCTCGCGCACGTTTCGCGCGAAGAAGGCGGCTGCCGGCTCGATGAAGGGCAGCTCGGGCGGCAGGCCCCGCTTGCCCGCGCGTATGCGGCTGATGTAGGACGCGTCGAAGCTCAGCGCCCGGGCCAGCTGGGCGTTGGACGTGCCCGTGACCCTCATGAGGAAATCTATCTTTCCGCTGACGCCCTGCCCCACGGTTCCTCCCGATGCTGTCCCAGAATAGGCCAGTAGCATCCTTTTTGGCCTATTGCCGTGCGGTTGCATACGAGGCACGCATCGTGCCTCATTCATTGTCAATGACAGATGCCCGCGAACGGCAGAAACGCCGATTTATGCGATAGATTCACGGTGAACGGCGCGTCGGATACCTCAAATCAGCGCGCCGGAAATGCGCCCTGTTCGGTTGATTGGGGGATTGGGGAAACACAGGCAATGAGGGGGGGCCGCAGCATGAGCGCCACGGGCAATATCATCGAGGACAAGGATTGCACGTACCGCTGGGTGTACGAGTTCAACCTGCTCACGAACCCGACCATCCTCCTCACCGTCGTGAAGGTGTTCCTGGGCATCATCGCGGCGCTCATCGTGTTCGGCATCGTGCTGACAATCCCCGACCTCGTGCAGGGCTACGCCGGAGCCGAAGACGTGCTGGGCGTGTTCAGGAGCGGCGGCGGCATAGCCCTGCTCTTCATCGTGCTGACGATCGTCGGCTACGCCATCTACGCGCTCATGAACGGCGGGAAGTACTGCGTCCTGTTCACGATGGACGACGAGGGCATCACCCACAAGCAGCTGCCACGGGAGTTCAAGAAGGCCCAGGTCGTCGCCGGCCTGAACGTGATCGCCGGCGCAGCCTCCGGAAACCTGTCGCAAACGGGGATGGGCATACTGACGGCCACGCACGACACGACTTCCAGCAACTTCGCCAGCGTGCAATCCGTGAAGGGGTCTCGCGCGCTGCGCGTGATAAAGGTGAACGAGCCCATGGCAAAAAACCAGGTGTACGTCGAGCCTGGGGACTACGACTTCGTGTTCGGCTACATCCGCGATAGATGCCCGAACGCGACAGTGAAAGGGTAGCTTTCGAACCTCACTCGAGAGAGAGGGACGCCATGTTCCGCATGCATGATTTCAAAAAGGCTTGCATTAGCTTCGGACTTCAATGTGTCTCTTTGCTTGCGCTTTGCCTGGCAGCGTCGATGTTCTTGCCGGTGCTATCTGCGTTCGCAGAGGAGTCTGAAGGGTACTGGGAGCGCTATAGCGAGACCATAAGCGAGAACGGCGAGAAGCAGGAGCTCGTGGGTCCGTACTATCACGATGTTTGGACGCGTTGGACCTGCACAAACGGCGGGTACACCGAGACGTACGTCGTGAACGAGGACGTCTACCATACCGAGTCGGTGGACCTCGCGCTCAAGAGCGGCGATCAGGTGACCTCGATTGCGACCTACGAGGTGCCGAAGAGCCTTTATCGCGACACCGACAAAGTTTCCCTGGGCTACTCCATTTCCGCCGAGGTGAAGAAGCGCGATGTCCTTCTGGACCTCTGCCAGAGGCTGACCATCCGCATGTGGGTGAAATACGGCAACATTGAAACGGAGAACGGCAAAGAATCATTCAGTGAGTGGAGGTCGATCAACCTCGAGAACAGCAAGGGGGACGCAACGGGAAGGGTCGACGAGAACAACCCGAGCGAGTCGGACACCTTCACCGGCAAGCTTATGAGCCCAGGCAATCCCGAGATGGTGATGTGCGTCTACATGGAGATCAACCATATGACGGCTGAGTATTGGTACCGCTGGGTCGATGATCCGCAAGGGGCTGTTGTGGGAGGCACCGACGAGGGCGGCTCCTCGGACTCGTCGTCAGATGTAAGCGGCAAGTCGGAAGGCTCGGCCGGAAAGTCGGATGAATCCGCCGCCAAGCAAGACGTCACCGTCAACACCGACGCGTCGTCGAAGAAGGGCGATAGCGGCGGCCTGTTCATACCGCTTGCGATTATTGGTGGGCTTGCCGTGGTCGGCGGCGCATTGGCGCTGTCGCGCCGGAAGGGCAAGAAGGGATCGGGTCCCGACGACCCCGATGACGAGAAGAAAGAGCAGGAATCCAACAGCATCTTCAACATGGTGCTCTACAAGGATTTCGGCGACACGCTGGTTGTCGGCGCGCCTCCTCGGGAATTGTGCGCGCGAATCGTGGAAATCGTTCCCGGACCCGAGGGCGTCAGGAAAATCGACCGCGACGACCTCACGAGGCGCATCACTGTGACGGCGGGGCAGAACATGGAGGTCGTGCGCACGGACTTCAGGTCACCGCATCGCGTCGCGCTCGTGAAGGCGGTCGTATCCGACACGAAAGACCCGGCAGCCCAGCTTCTCGATGCATCGAGCGATGCATCTAAGAAGGGCGGTCAAAAGAAGGCTGTCGTCACCTTCGCGCTGGAAGGAGACGGAGCGAACTTCATCAACCACGTCTCGTTCAAGCTGGCAGGCGACCCCGAGATTATCTTCGTCAACCCCGCAATGGGCAACGTGTACGGGAAGGGCCATGCCGAAACCGAACTGCTGATAGGGGACGAGGACGGTATTGCGCTGCATTTCGCCGTCATGAACTTCGCGTCGGAGCCTACCGAGGTCGAGCTGCTGCCAAAAGACGGCGATGTGTCCGCGCAGTTCGAGTTGTATGCAGATGAGAGGCGCCCGACCGCCTTCATGTACAAGGCCGTCTTGAGCAACGGCATCGATGTTGAGTCGCCGTACGGGACATGGCCCCTCGAGCGGAAGCTGACGATAGCGGTTTCAAACACCGATGGCGAGCATGTGGAAGCGACGGTGGACGCGAAGCTGTGGCCCGAGGGAATCTTCTTCGACACGCGCCAGATTCTGCCGGAGCGGCGGCGCAGCAACGGCGCGCTCGTCGATACAGGCGATATCCTCGTTTCGGCGGGGACGGAGTACAACATCGAGGGCGCCGTGATGGAAGTGGGCGCGGCGTACAAGAACGGCGAGGGCGTGCTTGTGGTAGACCGCCCCAACGAGCCGGCCGACGGTTCGTATTTGAGGCTTCAGCCCGTCGATGAGAAATCGAAGAAACCGCTCGCGCCGAGCGCATCGCGTGTCTGGTATCTGCTCACCTACGCCCACAATCCTGTGTACAGCGAAAATGAGCGCTTGGGCACATTGGAGCTCAAGCCGCTCCTGCCATTGGTTTCGAGCGACAAGGATGCCGAGTACCAAGGGTCGACCGTCCTGAGCTTCAACGATGGCACGAACTCCTTCGACGCGAAGGTGGTTTTCGGGTTGAAGGGGCTTGACGCCGAAATGGAGGAAAAGGAGCGGCAGGCCGAGATCAAGCGCATCTACCGGCTGCTCGAAGCGTACAGGCTGGATGACTGGCACCGTGTGGATGCCGTCTTGTCCCAGTACGGGCGTGCAGCCGAGGATGATTTGATGCGTCTCGGCAAGGAAAGCGACCAGGAACGCGTCGCCCAAACCGCGACGCAGCTCGTCAAGTCCGTCGCGAAAATCCAATCCATCCAGCGCTTGCGGGCCATTCGCAAGATGGTCTACGAGGCGGCGGACGTCACGGTCGTGCGCGATCGGGCAGACGCTCAGACCGAAGCAGAGGTGTACAACGCCTTGTACCTCACCGCTTGCACCGTTCGCTGGGCTAACGATATCGCGTTCACGTGTTGGTGGTATGCGCTGATGGGCTCGAATGCGGCTTACGTGGAGCCGCTGATGACGCCGCTCAAGGATTGGATTGTCGGCTATCTTGACGTGCTCGGCTCGTGCATGTGGGACGACGAGGCGAACGTTCCGATTCAAGACTATTTCACGTGGGAGAGCTTCTACGACAAGGTATTGATGAAATGCATCGAAGGTGAGTTGCTGGCGCTCATCGTGAGCGCCCTGTCGACCGAGGGCGTGTCGCTGGCTACGGACAAGCGGACCTACTTAGCGCTCGGTGGAGCGGGGTGCTTCTTCTTCTACAAGAATTACCCAAAGCACATCAAAAAAGATCCCGAGACCGGGCATTTCGAATTCGATTTGTGGGGCACGTTGAAGGACACGATGGGCGACTTCACGATGTTCGGGGTGAAGGCCCTGGTCTCCATCGTCCTCGCGCGCAAGTTCGCATCCCTGAAGAGCCCGACTCCCGAAGGGGGCTTCCTGGAGGTACCCGATGATGCGGGAACTGTCGACAAAGTGCTGGCGAAGGCGTTCAACTGGTTCACGGCGCCGCTCGCCGAAGTGGGCAAGGTCACCGAGAACGTCGTAACCAGAGCTTTTGCACCACCGGGTCGCGAGCTGTACATCTTCCCCAACTTGCGGCAAGGATGGGCGTCGCTGGACGGCAACGCGTATCTTGAAATTTGGAACGCGTTTTACGATGCATGCCAGCAGAAGGGTGTCGATGTCGCAGTCGAGGTTGCAAATGACCAGGCCCCGGATAAGGTGGCCTCGATGTCGAGCGGGTTCGAAGCTTGGGCACGCAGCCTCGGCACGGTGGAGATTCAGGTACCGAATCCCGATGGAACGCGGGAACCGGTCGAGGTTCCCTACCTGACTGCCATGGGGCTGTTCATAGATTGGCTGTTCGCGAATTGCGGGATGGAGTTCGTGCACATCGACTTCGGCGCGTTGCTACCCGAGAATTACGATTACTATCCGCGCGATGAACTCGTGGAAAAACTCAAGAAGGTCAAGGACGCCGACCGCGAGGTTCGGTTCTTAACCGAAGTCGCCACGGGCAAGGGCATCGAGACCGATACGAGTACGGGAATCGAAGTTGATGCTGTGACCGGCCCGAATGGCCGGCAGCGCGGCAAGGGCGTATCGACGGGCATCGACACTGGTGTTGACACGGACGTTGACACCGATACGGGGTTGTAGGAAACATACTGCAACAAGCGCCAGGCACGTGTTGCATAAGGGAGAGGAAGTGCGGATATGTCGTTTTGCACGCAATGTGGAAACGAGCTTCGAGAGGGTATGCGCTTCTGCCCCGAGTGCGGCACGCCTGTGACGGCATTTGAAGCCGCTGATCCGATGATCGAGGCGCAGGCCGCCGAGGAACCGGCAACTGAGGTGCCGATTGTTGAGGCGCAGGCCGCCGAGCCGATGATGAGCGCTCCAATGCCAGCAGAGACTTTGGTTGTGGGAGCCGATGCCGTGGAGGCGGCCGGAACCGTCGCCGATGCCGTGAAGGTGGCTGCCGAGGCAATCGTGCAGACCGTCGACGCTCCTGTGAGTGCGGGCGAGACGGTGCTTTCCACGTGGCAGAGCGCTGGCGCGGGCTTCGATCCTGCATCGGCGGTGTCCGCCGGGACGCAGGCGGTTGGTACGGTTATTGGCCAGGCGCAGAAGGCCGCGCAGGAAACCCAGCCGATTGCGGCGCAGGTCGGGCAATTGGCGCAGCCTGCTCAGCCGGTGCAGACTACGCAGGAGATGCCCGCGCAACAGACGCCGATGACCCAGACCGAGCAGTTCAAGTCGCACCGCCCGACCGGGCGCTACGCCTCTTCGAGCGGCGGTTCGAAGCCGGCCGCCGAGAAGAAGAAGTCGAAGCTGCCGCTGATCGTGATTGCCGCAGGTGCGGTGGGACTCGTTGCTGCTTTCGCGTTGTCCGTGGTACTGCGGTGTGTTGTCCATCCGGTCGATCCGAACGAGCATACGGCGCTCGTGTCCGATTCATCGGCCAGCGCGTCGGCATCGGCTGGCTCGGCGGGTACGTCGTCGGGCGCGCCCGGATCCGGCAGCGACGCTTCCACGTCGGCCTCGGCGACCGCCTCCTCTGCGGCTGCTTCCGCATCGGCGTCGTCGGCATCGACCGAAGGCGCGTCTGGCGGCTCGGCCACGAGCGAGCCCTCCGGCGGGGCAACGTCCTCATCGCCCGCGGCGGCCCCTCCCGCGGCCT
>JAFUBE010000118.1 GCA_017460365.1 Eggerthellaceae bacterium | reverse complement strand
GCGCCCTCGACGAGGCGCACCTGATACCGCTGAAGATGCGCGCCCACGTCGACTTGAACGACAAGCACGATGCGGGAGGGCGCGTGAACGGCGCCGATTTGAGGAAGCGCAGGAAGGACGTCCTGCGCCTGCTCGAGTTCGCCCCGGATGACGCGGCGCTAGATCTGCCGGATAGGGTCAAGGCCGATGCGGAGCGGTTCGTGGCGATTTATCGTTCCTCTATGATGATGAACCTGAGATAGACGGTTTGATGGAATCGTTCGATGTCGAATAGAAATGGGGCTGTATCAAAGGCGCAGCCCCTATCTGCCGTAGCGCAGTAGCCATGTTTCTATTGCGACGAAGGGGAGGGCAAATCCCAGCGCTAGTCCCACTACTATTGATAGGAAAATCGGGCCGGCAGCTTTTCCGGTTGTTTTGTAACCTGACTTCCGCAGCAGATTTCAGAGAAAACGGTATCTGAACTGAAGATACGTCGAGATTTCACTGATGATGAAAGAAGGAAGAAGCAAAAGTCTGGATAATGTGCAAATCACGTGTTAGCCACACTGTGGAAAACGTGTAATATTATGCATGCGGATAACTTCGTAAATTGGCATTCTAGGTGATGGCATGTTCAAGAGAAAACTATATGAATCGCTCCTGAAATGGAAGAAAGAAAGCGCCGGGTCGAGCGCCCTTCTGATAGAGGGGGCTCGACGGGTCGGCAAGTCAACCATCGCCGAGGAGTTCGCCAAGCGAGAATACGCCTCCTACGTGCTCATAGACTTCTCGTTGGCAAACGATGCCTTCAAGCAGACGTTCCTCGACACGCGCAACGACCTCGAAAGCTTCTTCTTGTACCTATCTGCCGAGTACGGCGTTTCGCTCAAGCGCCGCAAATCCCTCATCATCTTCGACGAGGTGCAGCTGTTCCCAAAGGCGCGTGAATTCGTAAAGCATCTCGTAGCGGACGGGCGATACGACTACCTGGAAACGGGCTCACTCGTCTCGATCAAGGAAAACGTGAAGGATATCCTCATTCCATCCGAAGAAGAATCAGCGCGCATGGGGCCGATGGACTTCGAGGAGTTCCTATGGGCGATGGGCGAAGAGGCGCTCGCATCTGCGATTCGGGCCTCGTTCGAAAACTTCCGTGCGATGCCGGACTCGCTGCATCGCAAAGCTATGCGGTTATGGCGCGAGTACATGCTCGTCGGCGGCATGCCGCAGGCGGTTGCGGCATACGCCGGCGGGCGCAGCCTCGCAGCTGCCGACCGCGCGAAAGGCCTCGTGTTGAAGCTATACCGCGATGATATAGAAAAGCACGGGGGGATGGCCGCCAAGCGGATCAAGGCAGTGTTCGACGCCATTCCCGGTCAGCTTTCAAAGCACGAGAAGAAGCTCGTGTATACGCAGGTCAGCAAGGGTTCTCGCGCGAGGGACTTCATGACAGCCTTCGCATGGTTGCGCGAGGCGGCCACCGTTAACCTGTGCACGCTCAGCGACGATCCCTCGTTGGGGCTGGCGTTGAGCGAAGACGATGCCACGGTAAAATGCTACATGGCCGACACGGGTTTGCTCGCCAGCATGGCCTTCTCATCGAACGAGCGCGAGATGCCCGCTGTGTACCGGCAGGTGCTGATGGGAGATGCCAACGTGAACGAGGGGATGCTCGCGGAAAACGCTGTCGCCCAACAGCTCGTCGCATCGGGACACGACCTGCATTTTTACTCGCAGACGTCGAAGGATGCAGGGGGCCGCATGGAAATCGACTTTCTCATCGTGAGGCCGTTCGCCGACGCAGCCATGAAGCCGCGCGTGAGCCCGGTCGAAGTGAAGTCGGGAAAGCGTTTCCCAACCGCGTCGCTTGACAAGTTTTGCGCAAAGTTCGGCAAACGCGTGGGAACCGAGTTCCTGATTTACCCAAAGTCGCTGGATGGCGACAGGAAGCGAATGCGCCTGCCCTTGTATATGGCGCACCTGCTCTGAGTCAGGAGTCAGGGCTGTTATCGGCTTCAATGCCAAGATTGCTGACATGAGAATCAGAAAAAGGCTTTCCTGCCCTATGATGGACCTGCGATGATCCAGATCACAGGCCAGGCAAGGAAAGCCATGAACGAGAGAAGTTCAACATGGACTAGCAACAACCGTCAAGCTATACACAACTCCCCTAAAGCGGGTGTCGGCCGTTCGAATCGGACCGGGGCACCACAGAAACTAGAATCGTCCAGCGCTCTCGCTGGACGCTACTT
>JAFUBE010001031.1 GCA_017460365.1 Eggerthellaceae bacterium | reverse complement strand
CGCTCCCACCAGCCGTGCGCGCTACCTTCCGCGCCGGCTTTCTTGATGCGATTCTCTGCCGTTTCGTACCATTCATACTGCGAAAGCGATGCTTCGTCGGTCGAGTTCGCGTAGGTATTGGTTCCGAACACTTCCTTCTCGGCGGGGAGGAAGATGTAATCGGAGCTCGCAGTTGTTCCCCGTGCGTTGCCCTTCGTTGCCGTGACGATGCTTACCTCTTTAAGCAGCGACTGCATCGCGCTCGGCAACGCTGCCTTGAACACGTTCTGGCACCATGTTCGCCGCGCGGAGCCGTGCCAGCCGTTCGCGTTGGTGTTGGTGCTCTCCATGTAGCCGTACTCGCCGGCCGTGCCGTTCGATAGGAAGTTCTTCAACCCCCAGACGACAGCGGCCTTCGTCTTGGACGTGCCGAGCGCCGTCTTCTGCGCGCTCGTGAGATCGTAATGGTCGAAGTCCATTAGCACGACCTCTACATCTTGCGCGACATGCGATTCGCCGACGCCGGTCGCCTCCATGGCCGATAGCGGGACGGTGCGGGTGTCGCCGACGCTCCAATAATCGGAAAGGCTGATCTCGCCGGAGTAATGTGCCTCGATCATGGAAACAATGTCGCTAAACGAGCTGTTCGCCCAGGACACAGCCGACCACGACGGGGTAGCCGACGACGTTGCCGCGACGCCTATAGCGCCGCCCGCAGAGATCGGGAACGCCGCGTAGAAATACGTCGTCCCATTCTCTAGCCCCGTGTCCTGGTATCCGCTCGTGGCGTAAGCGTCATGCGTGGTCGACATGGTCACGAGCGTGCCGTCTGACGGGCTTTGTGGTGTCGAACCCGTCTTTCGTACTAAAGCCGTCGCCTTCCATACCGAGTACGCCCCGTTAGAATACGTCATTTCTTCCGGGTCGCTCCACTTGATCCTTATGGTGGTCTTTCCCGTCGCCTCCGCGACCATGCCGGTGGGCGACGCCGGAGCTCCGTTTGCCGACCCGAGCTGTTCCCACCTTTCGCCGTTCCATGCGTACTCGGAGTTGTCGGAAGAAACGAACCAAACATCGCCGACTTTGTTCCCGGTTGCCGGTAGCTCTGCCGCCGACGATTTCACCCCCTTGTACCTGAACACGGATGTGAGAGCTGCGTTGATCGCAGTCTGCACGTCATCGGCGGTTATGTAGCCAGCTTGCTCCATCGCCTCCGCGATGCTGTCGTAGACGATCGCAAGCTCAGCTTCTTCGTCAGATAGCACGAAATGCGACAGGAACCTGCGCTCGTAGGTAGACTCGCTGGACGCCGGCACGACCTCGGGCTCGTCTGTGTACGCGTATGAGAACAGCACCTCGTCACTCGACTCGGCTTGGGCGTACACACCGAACTCGCTTATCTCCGTGCCGCCGGCGACCGTCGTGTTGTCCATGTCTGCGACGACGGCTAGTCCGCCGTCCTCTCTGCGCACTGCTGTCACCGGGATATATGCAGCCCTGGCTATAAGCTCCTCCATCTCGCTTGGGTCGTCTTCTTCCGGGTCGAACGAGCCGGTGCCGACCGCGCAGCGCGTGAACTCGACCGACTCCTCGCTCGAGAGCGCGTCGGCGAGTAGCTGCGAGCCCAGTTCCGTCAACGTCTGAATCATCAGTCCCTCCTTACGGTCATTTCGTCGGTTCGACGACCATGCGCCCAGACGGACGCATGAACAGTGGATTCCGACCCGATGGTTGCGATCACCCCATCGAGTACGGCTGACTTCCGCTTCACTCCGCTGAGCACGGCGAGGAACTTCTCGGCTTCCTCGTCGCCCCGGCTAAAGCTCTCCGCTTCTACCATGAAGTGGTTCGGGTCGCCCCCGTAGTCGAACCATTCGGTTATCACCGCGCGGCCGGCAAAGTAGATGTTCAGGATCTCTTCGAGCGCCCACTTCGTTCCCAGCGCGGCTTGTATTCGCTTGCTGTTCTTGACAACACCGCGCTTGGCCTCGACATCTGCGGTCTTGTCGTACCAGATGATGTTGAGCTCTTCGGCGAGCGCGTCGAGCGTCGCTTCGCCGAGAACGTCGATCGAGTCCCAAACGCTGTACGTGCGCGTCGCCGCAGAAACGTCGGCCCCGAAGTCGTCGACGATCGCCGACATCTCGGCATCGAACGCGTCAGATCGCATGAACTCCGGCAGCAACCACAGGCTCTCGATGTCGTCGTATCTGTCGGACATGATCACACCGCCTCGTGGGTCGCGTCGACGCTCGTGCATTTGGCGACGTGGCCCGTGGTGACGGCCGTCGCGGTCGGCTTGGTGACCTCGACCGTCTGAGCGCCGGCCGCGAACATGAGTGCCATGAGTTTTTGCGGGTTGATGGCACGCGCTATGGTCTCGTCTTGCCATTCCTTGTACGCGTCGATAGCGCCGCTATCGCCCTCGATTGCCGCGACAACCGCAGCCTCGTCTTCTGCCGAGCAGGTGTATTCGACCTCGATCTCGTACTCGACGCGCGCGGCGTTCTGGACGACGACGAGATCGCCGAGCGGCTTCACGTCATCGGCGCCACATGCCGCCTGGATGGCTGCGAGCTCCACGTTGGTGAACAGACCGCCGCCGGCCTTCACGACGTAGATGACGACGCGGTATTCCTCGTCGAGATCGGGAACCTGCACGTCCGCAACGTCGGCGTCGGATGCTTTCGCGACGGCGATGTAGCTCGCCTCGGTTCCGGTCGTGCTCACGGCGTTCTGTTTCAGGAGGATCCGCTGGCGGAACGCTTCGTTGCCCTCGTCGTCGTCCGGCTCGCCGTCAGTGCCGCCGTCCGTCGTGGTCACGTTCGCGACGGTCGCGCTGAACGACAGCGCCGAGCGCACGACGTTCACGCTGCCGGCGACGAGCCCGTTGTACTCGCTGCCGACGTCGGTCGCCGTTGCGGCAACGTCGACGCTCGTCTCGCCGGCGGCGATTGTGGCATCGCTGTCGGTAGCGAAGGCGAAGCCATCGGGGGTCGACGCGACGGTTCCGACCGGAACCGTGACGGCGTAGGGCTGCGCTGCCGGGACGGTGAACCTGAGCGTGCATGTGGCCGGTTCGGCCTCGATGCGCTCGCATCCGTACATCTCGCCGAGCCCGTCGAGCACTTCGCCGCGCGCGTAGCGCAACATCTTCTGCTTCGCCACGTCCTCGACATCGGCGAGCACGGCGAGCATGTACGCCGTCAGGGCTTCGGCGAACACGCGCCGCTCGTCACCCTCCGGCAGAACCTCGCCCGTCGCCTCTTGCAGACGCGAGATTATGTTGTCGTGGATCGCCTGGGCGTCGTATTCGAGGAACATGCCCATCAATCATCACCCTCCCAGTAGTCGTCTGATTCTTCGTTGATGCTCGATTGCACGATCTCGACCGTGAACGACGCCCCGCTCACGTCGTCTGACTCGCCGAAGTCGAGCTCGACCGCATCGATGTCGATGCGGTCTTCGTAGGTTCCCAGGACGCTACGCGCCGCCTCATCGAGATACCCTTCCGCTTCGTCGAATGGCATGTCGTAGATGTCGGGATCCATCCCCTTCGTCCGGGAGAACGGCACTTCGCGCTGCTTCATGGCGAGCAGGTTGTGCGAGCATGCTGCCATGCTTGAATTTCCCTCTGCGAGCACGTTTCATCACCCCGTTCGCCGCTTGTTAAGCTTCTGCTTCTTCTTCTTCGACTTCTTCTTGATGGCCTTCTTGAACTGCTTCTTCTCGCTTTTCAGCGTCTTCGAGTTGGTCATCTTGAAATGGAGCTCGATCGTGCATGCGACGATAGTCCCGCGAACTTGCTGTATGTCGGACACGTTTACGCCGACGAGCCTGTACTTGCGCGCGGCTCCGAACGCCGTCGTGCCGAGATAGAACGGCGCAGCCTTCCCGACCCGCGAGTTCCAAGTGCGGATTTGCTGTGCGAGGTCGATCTTCGTGAAGAACTCCTTGTGCAGCGTGAACCGGAAATCGAACTCGATAGGGCCCTTGTGGGCTGCAATCGTTTTCTTCTTCTTGCCGGATCCCTTCGTCTGCTTGGCGACCCATTCGCGGCTCATGGAGATCTCGTCGAACATGCAGATCTGGTCAGCCGTGAGCTTCCAGAACGCATACGTGCCCCAGCGCGCTATGGGGTTCTTCGCCTTGATCTTGTCTTTCGCCTTGTTCCTCTGCGCTTTGGTTCCGGTGACTAAGCTCATAGCGTCCTCCACCATGTCTTGCTTGATTGTTCCGCGAAGTCGTTGCGCACCCTCGTGACGACCGAGCGGCCTGATATCGACGGCGTTTTCTCGCACGAGACGACGCACACGGAGCCCGGCGAGTACGGCGAGAGCGAGCTTCCGCGCACGTATCCCGCCGACCGCCTCGCGTTCTCGTGCGCGAGCACGCCGGAGCACGCCCGCCTCAGCTCTGCGGATCCGGGAAGGGCGATGCTCTTGTCGAGCACCACCGCCAGGCGCGGTTCGCCCTCCCCGCATTCCTCCATCAGCCCGCTCGCATCGGCCGTCGCCGGCTGGCTGACCGTGCATGACGCGAACGGCGCTTTCCGCGAGTACGCGTAATCGGATTCCTCGCCGAGCGCGACCGTCCCGACCGCCGTCCTCGACTCGACCCAACCGCGAGAGCACAGGTGAAGCCTGCCGTCGTACACGTCGAGCGTGCAGCCCGACACGACGGCAAGGCGCGACAGCACTGCTGCGGCGCCCTCGTCGTCCTGGCGCGCGTAGGCGATCGCCATGTCGTCGCATCCATGCGATTCGAACCCGAGCCCCAGCACCGTCGAGAGCTGGCCGGCGACGGTGAGCAGCGTCGTATCGCGCCACTCCCGCACGGCGCGAGCGTCCGCGATCGGCATCGCCGTCGCGTGGATCGCGTACCCGCCAGATTGCGGCTCAACCTTGTCGACGTACATCGCGCCCGTTGCCGCGATGCCCTCTTCGACGACGGCGATGCGCTCGCCGGGCTGCGGGCCCCACTTGTCCCACAGCCCGGCTGCGTCGTCGAACTCAACCGACAGCCACGGTACGCGCCCGATCTCGCATGCTTCGTACACGCATCGGGACACTGTTACCTCGTCGGTGATGTCCGTTCCCTCGTAGCTCAGGATCATAGCGGTCGCCTCCACGGTGCGACGGTTTCCGCTCCTGTGTCGCTGTCGTAGATCGGCACTTTGAGCTCTACGTCGGCATCGAACACCACGACGCCGCTGTATTCGGGATTCAGGTCTACGATGTCCGTGGCAAGGTACTCGTCGCCATAGAGGTCATACGCGATCAGGTCGAAGGTGTCGCTCTGAGTCGTCGTGTAGTACCCGTGATCAGAATACTGCGGCATAGCTAGCGCCCCTTTCCATGGCGTACTCGTCGAAGAAGTCGAAGAACTCATCGCGCGCCGCGCGTAGTTGCGTCATGACATCGCCTGCATCGTCTCCGGATACGCTCACTTGCGGGGCGAACGTGACGCCGCCGAAGTCGATGGTCACGCCGCCCGACGTTCCCGACGAGCCAGCCGCCAGGGCCAGCGATCCTGTCGGGCTCGCGATGTCGGCCGACAGGTCGCTCGCGGTTCCGGCCGCGATGCCGCCCGTTGCGAAGGTGCGCAGCACGCCGAGCATCCGGCCCGCTGCGAGCCAATACCCAACGTTTGCATCGTGATACCTGTGGTCGAAGCTGATGACGGCTTCGGTGCCCGCCTCGCCAGCGATGGCGATCGGGCCGTTAGTGAAACCGCCCCTCGCGTACCATTGCACGGTAGGCAGCGGGATAGACAGATCGCCCACCTTGATATCACCCCAACTCACATGCGGGGTCGGGAAGTGTATCGAGCCTATCGCCTCGGTGATGCGCTGCCCGATGCCGCTGAAAAAGCCGACGATCTGGCCGGGAATCGACGATATGACGCTCACGACATTGTTGAACACCGACGAGAAGATTCCGGGTATGCCCGAAATCGCTCTTCCCACGTTGCCGGGGAGGGAGCTGATGAACTCGAATGCGCGCTGTATCGCGCCGATGACGAACGCGGCGGCAGAGTCGAAGAACCCGCCGATCGCACCCGGTATGCTTGACACAGTGTCGATCACGCCGGTGACGAAGCCGGAAACAGCGCCGGCCGCTTCCCCGATGAAATCGAACAGCACGGCGAACCCTTCGAGCAGGTAGCCGAAGCCATCAAGCGCGCTCTCGACGAATGAACTGATCTGCGGAGCGACATAATCGGCGATGATCCCGCCGACGAATTCGAGCGCCGCCCCAAGCTGCTCCGTGAGCCTGCTGATACCGGGAAGGTGCTTCTGTAGGCGCTCGAACCCGCTCTGCAATCCTCCCCATACCCCTTGGCTGATCGTCTTCAGGATTTCGAAAGCCTGGACGAGCGCGCCGCCTACGAACTCGGCCATCGTCTGAATGTACGGCAGCGCCGCAGATGCGGCGTCGCCCACCATTTGCAGGAACGACGACAAGCCCGATCCCGCCATGCGCGCCATGTCGTCGGCCATCGTCCCGAAGTCGGCAGCGCCGAACATGTCGGAGATCGGCGCGAATGACTCCGCGACGGCCTCGAAGTCGAAGGCCGACATGAACACGTCGGTGAACCGCCCGATCGCCGTCGCCGCGTCCTGGACGAACGGTATGACCACCCCGACCAGGAAATCGGACGCCG
>JAFUBE010000117.1 GCA_017460365.1 Eggerthellaceae bacterium | reverse complement strand
GCAGCTTCTCGATTACAGGGGTTTCAACGGATGCCGCCTCGAACGGGCCCTGCGCTGCGAACGCGGAGCCCGGCACGAGAGCGGCTGCGAGTGCGATTCCTACTGCAAGTGAAGTGCATTTCGTAGTTCGTTTCAAAACGGGTCCTTTCCGCCGGGCACGTCGTACTACCCGACGTATCGAGCTTATGGGCCATCTCGGCGGACCCTCCCAACCCGACAGTTGGCGCACAAGCACTCGACGAGTTCGGCACGCAATAGGCACAGGGAAAACAAAACACCAGTTCAGAAGCCTCCACAAACCTCAAAAACTTCTCCATAGCTTTTTCAGGTTCACATTTTGGGCACATGCGAACGTGTGCCACTTGCCTATTGGTCTAAATATTTGTCATCTATTTGCTTGCTTGTTTGTTACTTTAGAGTATACTTTTTTGCAAATGGACCACTTAAACGCACAACGGGGTCTGGTGAACCTGTTCACCTCGGACTCATATCGGCTGTTGTGTTTGCTCGCGAGCTTGCAGACCGACACGCTGGATGGGAAACGGGTGCGCGAAAGCCAGGAAGAGATTGCGAAGCTTTTCCACGTAAGCAAGGGGAAGCTCAACCCGCTTATGCAATCGCTGGTTGCGGCGGGATGCATCGAGAAGTTTCGGGCGCGCAGCGGCTACACGGTCACGGCGCTCGGAGCGCACGTGGTCGACTACATCGGCCAACTCGAAAGCGCAGGCGTAGCGGAAGAACTGTAGGAAGGGAACAAGGGAACGATGTTTGCATCGCAAAAGCGTATCTTCGCCGGCAAGTCAAACCTGAGCGCTGAACCGTTCTGCCCTTACCTCACTAACGAAAGCGGCCGCATGAGCCTGAAACGCAGCCTCTCAAGACCAAGCAATTACTCGGGCGTATCGCCGCACGCCCATATCTTCCTGATCGGCGGGAAATCGCGCATCTGAATCAGCACCCCGCCGAACGCCAATCTCCCAGAGCCCTCGCACTTGTCCCATTCGCATCGAACGCACTCAAATCGCCCTACGCGGATGGGATAAGCGCGAGGGCTCTGTGCTGCAGCGGGGTATTCCACGTGCGCCACTTCACGTCAGACACGATCTGGCACAAAAACTGGGCTAGGGGCTAGGACACGGTGACTTTGGTTTTGGCGCAGACCCCGTTTTGGGCGATCGAGTAGATGACGCAGGTGCCGGCGCCCTTGGCCGCGATCCTGCCAGACTTGTTCACGGTAGCGACCTTTTTGTTCGAGCTTTCGTAGCGCATGCCAAGATGCACCTTGAGCTGTGCACTGAAATCTGTCTTTTGCACCGATGCCGACAGGTTCAGCTTCTCGCCCACGGCAAGCGCCGCCTTGGCATGCGACACGTTCACGCTCTTGATGTTCGAAAACTTGCCACCCGCTGTGGGCAAATGCACCGTCATCGACTTCGAAATCAGCTTGCCGTTCGCGTCAAACGCGACGATGAAGTAGCGGTAGTAGGTGTTCTTCTTCAAGCCGCTGTCGGTGTAGCTCGAACCCGTAACCGTGTCAATTAGTTGATAGCGTTTATCCACGCCGCACTTTGTGCCGAACACGATGTATTTCGAGGCGTTGGCAGGCGCTTTCCACGTGAGCTTGATCGTCGATTCCGTAGAAGTCTTGGCCTTTAGCTTCAGGATGCGGTAGACGGCGCCCGACACGTTGCCTTCGCCAGTTGTCGAAGCGGCGATTTCAGCGGCCGTTTTGGCATCAGGGGTCTCATCAGCCGACGATCCGGTATCTGTACCGGTCTTCGTGCCATCGGTCGACGATCCGGTATCTGAACCGGCATTCGTGCCATCGGCCGCCTTCCCGGCGTCCGATCCGGTCGGGTTGTCAACGGAAGTGCCATCGGTTTTTCCCGAAGTACCTGCACCTGAGTCAGCACCGGTGCCGGATTCGGGACTCTCTCCCGCACCTGTTTCGGCATCGGTTCCGCTTTGCTTGCCGAAATTCTCGTAGAACGCGGCGTCACGCGTAACACCATCTGCGATTTTGACGACCTGCGCCGCGGCGTTGTCCTTCAGAACCGCCGAGACCGCGCTCCCGTCTTGCGTCGAGCTCGTCCACGAAGAATGGCTCAAACCGAGATTGCCGTCTTCGGGCGTTTCTATCTTCACCTTCTCTAAGTCAATCGTAATTGCGCCACTCGAATAGAGCGCGGGTTCCGGGTATTCGGACGCATTCACGCTTGCGTTCACGTCGCCGCCAGTGATCACGATATCGCCCTTCGAATAAATACCGTGAAGGCCGCTCGCGGAGATAATATTGCCGCCTTCGATATGCATGGCGCCACCACAGTAGACCGCAGCGGCCGAATTGCGCGAATAGCCCGACGACGCCACGATACGCGCCGGATCCTTAACCGTTATATCGCCGCCGCTGAAGATGCCGCGCAGATTGCCCTTCGCCGTGAGCTCGCCGCCCGCAAGCGTCATCGAGCCTGCAGCGTACAACGCGCTCCCCGCCGATGCGGATGTCGTGAACTTCCCGCTTTCGATCGTGAAGTCGCCACCGATCCAAGTGCCTCCATCGGTCACCGAGAACACATGCTCGCTATCACCCCGCACCGTAAGCGAAAACGCGGATTCGACGTAGCGATCGCTCTGGCTAATCTCCGCAATCGAGAGGTCGTCGTCAATCGTGATGACCGTGTTTCCGGTCAGTTTCAGCGAGACAACCGGCTGGATGTCGTCGAGCCCGGTCCCCTGATTGTCTTCCTTGAATTTCGCGACGCTGTTCTGCACGAGTGCGCTCAACTCGCTGGTCTTGCGCAGGCCCGATACGTTCACCGTGACCACGTTGGTGATCGATTGATCGCAAACCGGGCAGAAGCCCTCGAGAACGTAACTCGAACCTTCTTGCTGCTCCCATTCCCAAACGTGCACATGGCCGTGCTCGCCCGCCTGGGTTCCAAGCGCCGACTCAGCCGGCGTCGCGGCCTCGAGAGGAGCGGCGAAAGCGGCCGCAGGCACGAGCGCCACGGCAAGGGGCAGGCATATACACGTTGACGCGATTCGTTGCAGTGCGCGCATAAGTACCTCGTTTCAGTTGCGTTTTAGATGCGCGATATTCAATTCGGTGAAAATGATACTAGAAAACGGGCTCTTGCGCTACATGCGAGCAGGGAAGCTGTCGAAAATGAAGCCCACGAGCTGGAATTTCTTCATGTTCGCACAACCTCTCCTCCCGCTCGGTCGTACTATCATAGCGGATGTGAAACGTCATTACGAAAAGATTGTTGTCGGCTGCTGCTTCCTGTTCATCTTCGCGAACATCGGGCTGGCTTCGACGGCGTTTTCGGTGCACCAGCCCTACCTCGTGGCCATGGACGGCATCGGCGACACGGGCGGTTCGCTCATCTTGTCGGTGCGCACGCTCGTGTCGTTCGTCGCGATGCTCGTGGTCGACCGGTACTACCGTGCGCTCGACGTGCGCGTCGGCGTGTCGGTGGCGTGCCTGTTCACGGCTGCGGGCTTTGGCGTGTACAGCGTGGCCGGGTCGCTGCCCGCGTTTTTCGGCGGCGCAGTGCTACTCGGGCTCGGATACGGGCTCGGCGGCATGGTGGCTATGACGTATCTTGCGAACCGCTGGTTCTCGGCCGGTATTGGCGGCGTCGTCGGTTTTGCCTCCATGGGAAGCGGGCTCGCGTCTATCGTGATGCCGCTTGTCGTGGTGCGCGTGATCGAGGCGTCTTCGCTGTCCGTGGCGTTTCGCGTGGAAGGCGCTATAGCGGCTGCAGTGGGCGTCGTCGTGTTCGCGCTGCTGCGTAACCGGCCAACCGACTTGGGAATGGAGCCGTATGCAGGTGGCGCGGGCCGGCGCGGTGGCGTGCGGCGGGAACGCCACGGACTGGCGCCGGCTCCGCACGGCGAGCGGGTCGCGCTTTTTATGGCGATGGTCGGCGTAGGCGTGTTCAGCTGCTGCGGGATCACGTACCTGTCGGTACTCGCGACGTCGTCGGGGTTCGACACCGTGTTCGCGGCGACGCTCGTTTCGACTGCAGGCATCGCGCTCACGATTGCGAAGTTCGTCGTGGGCGAGTTGTTCGACCACCTGGGCGCACCGCGCGCCTCAGCCGTGATGTTCGCGTGCGCGCTTGCGGGGTTCGCGCTGGCATGCTTCGTGGAGCTCGGCTCGGCACCGCTCATGGTTGTCGCTGCGGTGCTGATCGGCGCGGGGCTTTCGCTTGGCACCGTGGGCATCTCGGTCTGGTCGATCGATGCGCAGCAGATAAAGAACTTCCAAGTCGCCTATGCGCTCGGCGGTTTCATCGCCAACACGCTTCCCGGCATCGTGAAAGACCTGGTCGGCACCTATGTCGTCTCGTACGCCGGCGTCTGCGCGATCATCGCGTTGGCCGCCGTCATCGTACTGCGCTACTACCGCACGGTCGGATGAGGTGTGACACTTCCCGTCAGACACGCAGTGTCATTGTTCGGGTGGCGCTCGGTGTGC
>JAFUBE010000116.1 GCA_017460365.1 Eggerthellaceae bacterium | reverse complement strand
TCTCGTCGTGGTTTTCTTGGTTTTTGCTTCGGTCTTCGCCTGGGTTTCAGCCACGTGAGCATCCTTTCGAAAAACCGTCTTCTGTCGTTGTTACTGCGCTTTCTGGGCGCAGAGATACAGCGAAGTATAATACCACAAATTGTAAGACTGAAGCAACTAAATGCATGGAATACACGATTGGCAACAGCGGTTGAGAACGAGCCGTTACCTTCCATGAATGAGTAGTGGTGGTTTGGGGAGCCTCCCCGGTGGGGGTGCGGACAAAATCCTGGACTTCATAGAAAGTCAGGAGGAACGTCATGCACACTCAGGAGCAACGAACCAAAGCCGTAATGCTGTTCATTGAATGCGGCTTCAACCACGCGGCGGTCAAATCTGCGCTCGGCTACCCGTCAAAATGGACCCTCGACCGCTGGTACGCCGACTACCTAGACAAGGGCCACGTCAAGGAAAAGCGCGAACGTTGGGAGAAGTACACGGAGGGAGAGAAGGCCGAGGCAGTCCGGGCATGCATCGCCAACGACTGCAATCTCCTCAAGACCGTGCAAGAGCTCGGGTACCCCAGCCGAACCCTGCTTGCCAAATGGGTGGACGAGGTCGCGCCCGGCCTGCGCAAGAAGGACAAGCCCCACGTCAAGCGCGACGCCAGCGAGCGCATGGAGGCCGTGCTCGAGGCCTATTCCGGCAACGGCGGCACGGTCGCTGACGTCATAGCCAAGCACGACATAGACAAGGTCACCTTCTATAATTGGCGCAACGACATCCTCGGGGGAGACGCGCAGAAGGTGGTGGACAGATTGAAGAGTGGCGAATTGCCCGATGACGTGGGCGAGCTTCAGGAGATGATCGAGGCGCAGCGCGCCGAGCTGCACAGGCTGCAGTTGGAGACGGCCGTGTGGAAAGCTGCGGCCAAGCTGGTAAAAAAAGATCCGGGCGCCGACCCGAGCAACCTGACGAACAGGGAGAAGGCGATCCTGGTCGGCGCCCTGAGGGATAGGTTCGCGCTCAGGGAGCTGCTCGAAGCCGTGGGCCTGGCCAAGAGCAGCTACTTCTACCAGGTGCGCGCCATGGAGGCGCCCGACAAGTACGCCGAGCTCAGGGAGGCGGTAGCCGGAATCTTCCAGGAGAGCAGCGCGACCTGGGGGTACCGCAGGATATGGGGCGCGCTCAGGACGGCGGACGAGCCCGTGTTCGTGTCCGAGAAGGTCGTTCGCGACATCATGCGGGAAGGCAATCTCGTGGTCATATACCATGCCAAGAAGAAGAACTGGAGCTCGTACAAGGGCGAGGAGTCGCCGGCGCCCCCCAACCTGGTCGGCCGCGACTTCAGCGCCGGCCTGCCGAACTTCCTTTGGCTCACCGACATCACCCAGTTCACGCTGCCGCACTTCAAGTGCTACCTGTCGCCGGTCATCGACTGCTTCGACGGGGCGGTGGTGTCGTGGAGGGCGTCTCGCAACCCCAACGCAGAGCTCGTCAACGAGATGCTCGACGACGCGATATCGACCCTCTCCCCAGATGAGAGGCCCGTTCTTCATAACGACCGCGGGATCCATTACCGCTGGCCGGGCTGGATCGAGAGGTGCGAGGCAGCTGGAATCACCCGCTCCATGTCGAAGAAGGGCTGCTCCCCTGACAATTCAGCCTGCGAAGGGTTCTTCGGCAGGCTGAAGAATGAGTTTTTCTACTACCGCAGCTGGGAGGGCGTTACGTTCGATGAGTTCGTCGCCGAGCTCGGGGCGTACATCGAGTACTATAACGAAGCGCGGATCAAGCAATCGCTCGGCTGGAAGAGTCCCATGCAGTACAGGAGAGGTCTGGGGTTGGCGGCATGAACGTGAGGCAGATGATGGACTACCTCGGGAATTACGATGCGGATGACGAGATAGAGGTCGAGGTGTGCTTCGCGGAGGCGGGAGCGTCCTACGCCTCCACCTTCGACGTCTCCACAGGGCCTCATGATAGGCTCGAGGGGAACCTCACGCCGACCATCAGCGCGGGCATAGGTTTCGGAACGATGCCGGATGCGGATCTCAATCTGCTAATCGATTGTGTCAAGGGCATCGATGAGCGGCTGGGATATTATAGGGATGGCGCATAAGGCGCCAGGTCCAGGAAAACGTCCGCACCCCCGAAAGATGTGCCGAATGTGCCAATTAACCTAGCAATCCAATTTGGATTAACGACCGGAATGAGACGCGGCGAAATCTGCGGGCTACGTTGGTCAGACCTCAACGATGACGGAAGCGTCTCGGTCAATAGATCAATCGGCGAAAGAAAGGGGGGCATCTACGTCAAAGACCCAAAGACCCCCGAGAGCCGCAGGACAAT